>NZ_JBIYDB010000011.1:0-134927 GCF_044908325.1 Arthrobacter sp. GAS37 | reverse complement strand
ACCGCCGCCACACTTGCGAACCACGCCGCTACGCGGAGGTTTTCAAATGAGGCAACGTATCCGGCTACGCGGAGGTTTTCAATGAGTCAACGCGCCCACTACAAGATCCTGGTATCCGGTGTAGGATCGGCAAACGAACACCGGGGGTGACATTTAGCTCCGCGCAAGTCCGGTATGTACCACTGCAAATCGCACCTGCCAGCCCCTAATGCGCCAGCGGTCTGGTCTTAGCAACCGATCCTTTGCTGAGGTGTTCCTCCGGACAACGGTCCTTTGGATCTCATCCCGCGTGTAGGGCAAGCGCGGCTACCTGAAAAGCCTCGAGTGCCATGCCTACAAAGGCCAGGACCCCACCCCCTGTCGGCCACGGTTGCGGTCCGGTGAGTGGCCGGCGCCTTCTAGCAAGCGAAGGGGCCGGCTTCAGCCACCCGCGCGAGCTATCCGGGGATGAGGTCGAATTCGTTGCCGTCAGGGTCGGCGAACGTCACCCAGTTGCCGCCGTTGTCCGCGAGGGCGGTGAGTTGCGTAGCGCCGAGACCGAGAAGCCTGTCCGACTCGGCAGTGAAGTCGCCGGCCTTCAGATCGAAATGCAGCCGATTCTTGACGGTCTTGGGCTCCGGGACCTTGTGGAACATCAGCACCGGGCTGCCGTCGCCTACGGCGACCGCGGCGAACGTTTCGGATGCGCCCTCGTTCACGGTCCGTCCGAGCGCGCCGGCCCAGAACGTCGCGATCGCGACGGCGTTGTTCGTGTCGAAACTGACTCCGAGAATGGTGGTTGTCATGGTTTGGTTCCTTCGTTCGTTTTTTGGTGTGTGAGCCGCTGCCCTGCCGTGAGGGCGGCGTGCCGGGGTGATTCAGACTGCGGTTCGACCACCGTCGACGGCGATGACGGCGCCGGTCACGTAGCTGGCGCGGGGTGAGGCCACGAAGCCGATGACGTTCGCGATTTCTTCGGGCACTGCTGCCCGTCCCAGGAGGGTGGTCTCGCCGAGGGCTTTGATCCTTGCGGGATCGGATGCGGTGTAAACCGGTCCGGCAGCGATAGCGTTCACGCGCACTCCGCTCGGGCTGTATTCGGCGGCCCATGAGCGTGTGAGGGCGACCAGGGAGAGTTTCGTGGCGCCGTACGCCGCCCCGCCGGCGAGGCCGACCAGTCCGGCCATGCTGGCAAGGCTGATGATGCTGCCCCTTCCCTTGGCTGCCATCGCCGGGGCGAAGGCGGAAACGAGCAGGTACGGTGCGCGCACATTGGAGTCGAACAGCGCGTCGAACTTTCCGGCGTCAAGGTCGACGGAGGGCCCGAACCAGGAGAACCCTGCGTTGTTCACGAGGATGTCAACGTCACCGGCTTCGTCAACGAGCTCCCGGACCCCCTCGGTCGTGCTGATGTCGGCTCCCACAAACCGCGCATGGCCACCACCGAGCTCGATCTCTTCGAGGACCTGGACACCGCGGTCGACGTCACGTCCATGAACCAGGACGGTCGCGCCCTGGGCCGCGAGCTGGACGGCAACCGCCCGCCCGATGCCCGAGGTTGCCCCGGTCACCAGGGCCGTTTGGCCTTCGAGGTCTCTGATCTGTGTATCCGACATTTCCTGCTCCTTGTATGTACCGGTCTGTCTAATAGAAGATACTTTAGACCGCCCTGTCTAAATCTGCAAGGCCGATTTAGACAGATCGGTCTGATATAGTTGGGAAATGGTCGAGAAAGCTGAAAAGAAGCCGTCGCCGAGGCAGAAGCTCCTCGCCGCGGCGGACGAACTCTTTTACAACGAGGGCGTCCATGCGGTAGGTATCGATCGCATCATCGAAAAGGCGTCCGTGGCCCGGGGGTCGCTCTACTACAACTTCGACGGCAAGGACGACCTGATCAAGGAATACCTGCTCGGACGCCACGCCGCATGGACGGCTCGTGTCGATGAAGCTGTCGCAGAGTCGAAGGATCCTGGCGAGAAGATCCTCGCGGTGTTCGATGCGCTCGGCACGTTGTTTGCCGAGCCCGGCTACCGCGGGTGTTCGTTCATGAATGCTGTCGCCGAGGCGCCGACCGACGGACCGGAGATCAAGGCCGCCGCCAACTATCGATCCTGGTTACACGAACTCTTCGGCGACCTCGTCGCAGCGCTGAACGTGCGACATCCGCAGCAACTGACAGAACAACTTGTAGTCCTCTACGACGGCGCGGTCACCGCGGCACAGATGGACAAGTCACCCCACTCCGCCGCAACCGCAAGAACTCTCGCCTCGATGGCCGTGGAGTCCTCAACCTCCAGAAGCCGGGCGGCGCAGTTGGCGGTGTAGACGCCCGCTCGGATTCCCGGAACCGCCATTTGAAGCTGCAAAAAACCGCCAAACGAAGTTAACAATCACATTTCAGAGCGCAGATCATTGCCTGGCCTGTCCGGTGGAGGACCGGCTTACGGACGCTCGGGTCGTCTTGTAACACGCACACCGATTCGTCCGAATGTCGCAGTTCGTTTCATTTGCTAGTTGCAGAAGTCTTTGTTTAGTTGAGGATCGGCGCGCCGCGCCGAGACCGTTGGTAATCCTGAACGTCAGCTGCGCTGTGTAGGTTCAGCTGTGGGGCTTGTCTCGGGCCATCCCTTCCGGGGAACCCATCCCTTCCGGGGAACCGATGACAGCAGGCGAATCTCTGGTGTTCGCCGGCAACGGATTCCAGTGTCCGCTCACGCAGCTCGCCAAACACTACGGGGCCGAAAGCGGCGCGGTGACGGACATTTACCTTCCGAAATGGTTCGCCCACAACATGCCGGCCATCCATGTTCCGCTGCTGATAGTCATGGCCTACCTGCATATCCGGAACTGCCGACGCCGATAGGCGGCTGTCCGGACGCCTTCAGGCATTTCAACGAAGTGCCCGGTCAGACCGAAGAGTCCGGTGGGGGACCCGCTTTCGGGCTCAGTTTTGCGTCATGAGACCAAGGCCTCGGGTGCTCTCGTCGCGTTGGTTCCCGTTCGGAGCGTGAAGGTGACTGTGGTGCGTGAATCAGCTGGGCAGGACTCGCCCGATCGGCTCTTGGCTCCGAAGAGATGGACTGCACGTAACCCGCTTGAGCGCCACGAAGTCGATTCACAGCAGTGTCCGCGGGACCAAGTGCCCTAGTGGTTCGGGCGCCGGAAAGCGATCCTGAGTTTATCCAACCCCTGAGATGGAGCAAATGATGGTCAAGACCTGCCGGCTCGACGGTTCGCAACGCGCAGCCAATTTGGTTTTCGGATTGTTGACCACACCCGGGTCGGGGGCTGCCTGTCGGAATTGGCTGCGCAACGCGCGGGCACATCCCAGCATCACATTGAGCAGGGGACGCCGGACGGAGACGATGACTGCCTGGCCGGCATCCGGGGTCGAAGTTCTGTCGGTCATCCGACCCTGCATTCGCACCGTGCCGGCCACCGGCCCGTATAGGAGCGTCACGGCCGACTCCTCAGACGAGAAAATCCAGTTCGAAGCGGTCAGCCACCCCATGTTTTGCCTGCAGCCGGTCTAGCACCATGGTTTCCGACGCAAGCGGCATAGTCTCGCGCCGCTCAGTTGTGCGGGGTCTCGGGTTGGGGGGCGCCACGATTCTGGTGACTGCCGCGGGGCTCGTCAGCTACCGCGCTTTCGACAACGGTGTGATGGATGCTGGATCCGGCGCGCCCTACGACGCCTGGACACACTGGCGTACCGACCCGACGCCGGTGGGGGCGGTCGGTGCGGCGATCCTGGCCGCGAGTCCCCATAATCAACAGGGCTGGGCTTTCCGCGTGACCGCGCAGGCAGTCGACGTGTTCGCAGATCCGACGCGGGAGATGCCTATGACGGATCCACTTCGGCGGGAACATCACGTCGGTCTCGGCTGCGCCATCGAGAATCTCGTACTCGGGCTGCTGGCCCGTGGGTATCACTCAGAGGTGATTTTGATGCCCTCCGCGGCCGATCCCACTCATGTGGCGTCGGTCACGTTGACGTCTGTGGAGGCGACATCCTCATCCCTGCACGATGCCATCGGGGACAGGCACTCGAATCGTGGACCGTATGAACACGGTCAGGTTGCGGATGCGGTGCTTGGCGAATTGGCTGGCCCCACCGGGGATGGCGGCGTCCGGGTTCACTGGCTCACCTCGACGGCAGAGAAGAAGGCCTTCAGCACGATCGTGATTGAGGCCACCCAGGCGATCATTGAGGATCGCGGCCAGTCGGAGGAGTTCTTCATCCGGTTCAGGAACAACCGTGACGACATCGACCGGTTCCGCGACGGCGTCACGCTCGACGGACAGGGACTTGCCCCGCTCACCCTCACCCTCGCCAAGCTCCTGCCCGCCTATTCACGTGCTGAGGGTGACCAGTTCTGGCTTGACCAGACCCGCACGGTTCACACCGCAACGGCAGCCGCTTTCGGTGTTGTCACCGTCACTGATGCCGACGACCCCCGGCTGCGGCTGGCCGGTGGCAGGCTTCTGCAGCGGGTTCACCTCGGTGCCACCTCACGAGGGCTGGGAATGCAGCACATGAACCAGGTCACCGAACGGATCGATCGCGAACACGAACAGAGCCTTCCCGCGTCATTTGCGCCGCGCCTACGGGAGCTTCTGCCCGCCGGAGTTGTGCCGTTGGTCGCGTTCCGACTCGGGACTCCGGTACGGACATCCCGACCCAGCCCTCGGCGTCCATTGAAAGATGTGGTTCTGTGAACGGGATGCTGCTACGCCAGCGAACCGCGCTGTGGCTTGGGGTCGCGGGCGCTGCTCTCGGTCTCGTCGCGGGGGTAGTTCAGGCCACCCTGGGAGCCCAGATCCCGGAGTGGAGCGGCTATAAGAACAACCCATTCGGACTGGGCGTGCTCACGGTGAGTCTGTGTCTCGTCGCACTCGTCGGCGCGGTCACCCTCGGTCGAATTCCGCTCCCCACGCCGCACCGACTGGCGGCGGCGATGGGGCTGCTGATCCCGGGGCTGCTGTGCTTCACGACGGTGGGGGTCCTCTGGTACCTGCCCGGCGGACTGTTGCTGGCAGCGACGGTTCTCGCGGTCAGAGCGGGGGAGACACACGAGTCACGTCACTTCGTTGTGACGCATTGGCTTTCTGGATTGGTGAGCGTGCTCGGCCTGTTCGAATTGATGCTGGCCGTGGGCACGGGTGCGGGCTGGATGGCCGCAATCGGAATCGTTGGCGGCATCGCCGTGGTCCTCGCGCCATGGGTTCCCTCCAAACTGCTGCGAATGACGCTGCTTACCCTTGGCACTGTGCCCTTCGCACTCCTTACCTGGTGGAGCATCGCGAGCCCGCTACTCGCTGTCATTGCCTTAGGACTTGGTGCCGTCGCCACCCGGCGGAGAACTCCGGTCCTCGCCACGGGAAGGGACTCTTAGGCCATCGAGCATCCACGATTGGATGCCAACGGTCGCCAGGACTGCGGCAGTGATTCTGTCGCGCCGGACCCGCCCGAGAAAGCACCCGTTGATCCTTCCCCTGCGGGCACCCGATCTCCGACAAATCGGGAATCCGAAACACCGCTTGACGCCACGGTCACGGCGCGGACGCACCGCTCAGGGATCCCCTTACGGACAACGGTCAGTTCCTCTGGTCACCGGGAGAGATTCGTAATACGATTGTCTGCATGGAACGCAAGATGCATGGACGGGAGGTCTCGGAGGCCGAGATCGATGGGTGGGTCGAGGAAGCCGAGGCCGGTTACGACATTGAGGAGCTGAAGGCGCGGATGGGGCGCCCTGCCAGGGGCGCGGAGGCGTCTCAGGTCGTTCCCGTAAGGCTGACGGTCGAGGAGCTTGCAGCGGTGATGGCCCGGGCCGAGCGCGAGCACCTTAACCGGTCCGAGGCGATCCGCGCCGCACTGGCCGCTTGGTCGCACGTGGCGTGATCGTCCGCCGCTCCGCACACAAGCACGGGATCAGCTCCGCTGACGGGATCGAGGCGGCAGCATGGCCGCTGGTATCAGTTCCCCTGGATGATGACGAACCGCGCAGGTTCCTCCGCCTCGGCTTCGACACCCACGGCCGGCTGCTGGAACTCGTGGTGCTCGTCTGGGACGACGGTAGCGAAGAACTCATCCACGCGATGAAATGCCGCCCCCAATACCTCGGGATGCTCGGCTAGCACTGTCTCACCAGAGCATCGACACCGACTTCGATTGCGCGCTCACCGATCCTCGAACGGGATAACAGGGAATTGTTATAGAGCCGGATCGCAGGGACATCGTCGCATTCAAGGGCCTGCATAGGTTTTAGCTCATCCCTCTCGAGGCTCGCGCGGGGGCCCTGCAGTTCCCCGACCACGGCAGCGCCGCGGCGCGTGCCATCCTTGGGTATGGCACGAACTTGGTTATCGGTGACGGTGGAACTGCTCGGGGGTCGTGGCGAGGAGCTGTGGCCCTGGTCCGGGCGCATCTTCGCGGTCGGACCCTCGCACACCTTCATGGATCT
This sequence comes from Arthrobacter sp. GAS37, assembly GCF_044908325.1. Classification (NCBI taxonomy): domain Bacteria; kingdom Bacillati; phylum Actinomycetota; class Actinomycetes; order Micrococcales; family Micrococcaceae; genus Arthrobacter; species Arthrobacter sp. GAS37. The sequence continues at coordinate 128,481 of NZ_JBIYDB010000011.1, read as the reverse complement.
CGCCAACGCCATCAACGATGCCTTCGCCCGATGGGACCGCTCACACCTGTCAATGTTCACCCTGGCCGACGGCCGGGTAATCACCGACGAAGAGACGGGAACCGAGATCGCCGGATCGATCCGCGGCCCGATCATCGCGCCAATCGACATCGCTGCTGCCAAGGTCACCCGGACGCTGGAGCCGGGGGCTGAGTTTCAGTTCACGTACGACCTCGGTGACGCCTGGACACACCGATGCGTGGTCGGGGAGGTGAAGGTCGACCCGCTTGAGGTATTGGGTATCCGCCCTGATGCCCCCCTGCCGTACTGGGGCTGGGGTAGCATCCCGGACCAGTACGGGCGCCGGTGGGCCGCCGACGACGGCGAGAGCCCGGCCCCGGGGAAACCGAGCCGGCCGCACCCGATGCTGCTGCACGCCTGGCCCGCACAAGTGCAGATGCCCGGGCTCGACCTGTCCGAGCTGCGTGAAGCCATCGCGGCGGCAGATGCGGCCCGCTTCCTCGCGGCGGTGACGGGGCACGACATCGATGACGCTCTGCAACAGGTGGGGGCCGGCATCCCGATGGCGCTGGAGCAAAGACGACAGGAAGCCGAGCCGGTGGCACTCTCGGTCATCAACCGGCTGACGTGGCGCGACGGCGCCGGGGACCGGATGCTGGCCGAGGACCTTCTAGCCGCTCTGCGCCGCGAGCCGCTGACAGGCAGAGTGGTGCCAGTAGCCCTGGACATGCTCAGCACCGTGTTGGAAGGGGATCCCGAGCTGTCGGCCGGTGGCTACCTCGACCTGCACACCGGGCAGGTGTACGACGAGACCGCCACTGACCCGATGATGGTCGGGGAGGGCGCCGCCATCAACGTGGTGGAGGAGCCGGACCGCTGGCTTCGACTCCACCGCACCGGTCCGCGGAACGGCTGGCGGGACATGGCGGTCTTCGCCGAGCGGCAGCACAATGACGCCCTCCGGGAGCGGCTGGAGCGGGCGATCGAGGGCAAAGGTGCCTTCTTCCGGTTCCGCGATCTCGTCCACGGCGAGAACCTTAGCGAACAGTGGTACGCCTTCTCCGCCGACCGCCAGATGGGCCGTGCCCGCGAGTTCCTCGCTGACCACGGCATCCGCGTGGCCTGACGAACCGGGGCTCGGTCAGCGCCGGAGCAAGTCCATGCCGGCCGATGGATATACCCTCAGCAGTGGAGCAGTGGAGCAGTGGAGTGGGCCGATCATGAGGTCGAGCGAGCTGTGAGGGGAACTGTGGGTTGTGCTCACATGCGTAGTCGGATGATGAAGAGGAAGTAGCACCAGACGGGCATTGAAAGCAGTGACAACCCGGCCATCGCGGTCCGTATTCGGGATCGCTCGTGCAGGATTGCGGAGAGCAGCCAGAGTGCGAGGATTCCGATGAGTCCTCCGACGCAGTTCAGGATCACGTCGTCGATGTCAGATGCTCCAACCGCGAACACGCCCTGGATGATCTCTACGGCGACGCTGACCGAGGCGACCGTGAGCATGGTCAGCCATGCGGCCGCCCGATGTCGGAGCCACGATGCGTAGACTCCGAGCGGGATGAAGATCAGGATGTTCCCGACGACGTTGGCGAACGCCACTCTCTCGGTCCCGGGAGAGTGGCTGAACGCGTATTTCGCGATACTTGCGAACGGGATGAGATTGATCGAACGCTCCGAACCCGGTACACGGGAGAAAAGAAGCAGCTTAAGCGCGAAGGCCGCGTAGAGGGCGAAGCCGGCGAAGATGGCCACGGTCTCCGCTTTCGCCCGTTTCGTGGTGAGTCGCCAGCTCGGCACATCATCCGTGACCGCGGTGGGTTTCGGTTGTACACGCATCCACAGGATTGTACATAGGGAGCTCGTCGTGCTCCTGTGAGACCTGGATTCGACAACCGCCACCGAGGGGCGCAACGTGGCCGACCGCTGATCCAGGCCGCACGGAGCCACCGCGGACGGTGGGTCGACGTTCGCGCGGACTGGCGAACGTGTTCCATAAACCGGATGCGGCTGTGACAGCACGGTTTGCAGAACAACAGAGCCGTAAAAGACCCTATTCGCAACAAATCAGGCTGCGACCATGAAAACGTCTACCGGATCCTCGGTCTCCAAGACAAAGCCGTGGCGTTCGTAGAGCCGTCGGGCCGGGCTGCCTTGGAGCACGTTGAGCCGGAACGGTCGGTGGTCCTTGGACTCGCCCATGACCCGCTGAAGCACGCCGGATCCAAGACCTTGCCCTTGGAATCCAGGTGCGATGTAGAAGTGTTCGATCCACAACGCTTCGGGCTCGGGACGGACAGCAATGACGCCGGCACGTTGCTCTTCGACGAGAATGACGAAGGTGTGATCTGACCGGAACGCATTCAAGAACCGCTCGCGAACCCGGACCGGATCCCAGCGACCAAGCCGTTCCAAATCCGGACGCATGACGACGGTGCGCAGTTCGGCGATCCAGTCGGCATCGGTGGGCAGGGCGGGACGGAGTGAGAATTCGGAAGGCACTGGACTATTCAACCCCAATCGACGCCCTAAGCCGTGAGCACCCGCACCGGATTTCCCCGCACCCACGCGCGGATGTCCTCGAAGGCCTCGCCATAGAAGCGGGCGTAGCTTTGCGAACTGACGTAACCCAAGTGCGGAGTCAGCACGGTTCGCGGCGCTGTGAGGAGCGGGTGGTCCGCCGGGAGGGGCTCGACGTCGTACACGTCCAGGGCCGCGCCGCCGAGCCACCCTTCGTTGAGGCCGTGGAGGAGGGCAGCCTCGTCCACGATCGGCCCGCGGGCTGTGTTCACCAGGACGCCTTCAGGGCCGAGGAGCCGCAGTTCGTCCTCCCCAACAAGCCCCCGGGACCGTTCCGATAACCGAACGTGGACGCTGACGACGTCGGCCTCCCGGAACAGTGTCTCTTTGCTCACCTTCCTGGCGCCCGCCGCAGCGGCAGTTTCTTCAGTGAGGTTCGGACTCCAAGCAATCACCTCCATGCCGAAGGCCTTGCCGTAACCCGCGATCTTGCTACCGATCTTGCCGAGTCCCAGCACTCCAAGGGTCTTTCCTGACAGTTCGAAACCCACGGTGCTCTGCCATTTGCCGGCGCGCAGCCGACGGTCTTCGAACGGCACCTTGCGTGCGAAAGCCAGGAGCAGGGCCCACGTCAGCTCGGGCGCCGCGGCGGGTGAGCCGCCCGTCCCGCAGACAGTGATGCCCTGCTCCTCGGCTGCGCGCAAGTCGATGGCTGCGTTGGCCATTCCGGTGGTGACCAGGAGCTTCAGCTTCGGCAGTTGCCGGAGGAGCCCGGCGTCGAAGGCGGTCCGTTCCCGCATGGCCAGGATGATGTCGAAGTCGCGGAGCGCGGCCACGGCGTCCGCCAAAGGCTCCCTGAAAACGGTGACATCGACGCCGTCTTCGGCGAGCTCAGCCCACGGCGCGTAGTCGTGGGCGACGGCTTGGTAGTCGTCGAGGATGGCAAGGCGCTGGACCATGGAATTCCCTTTCGCTGTGCGGGATCGCGGCTATCTGGAAAGTTACACCCCAGGGAACCCTAGCTCTTCGGCAAGCCCTGCGGATTCAGTTCCGACTTCTGGATTGCCTCCGCCGAAAGACCCCAGCGGTCAAGGATCTTCCCATACGTACCGTCCTTGATGAGCGAGTTCAGGCCGGCCTGGGCCGCCGCAGCGAAGCCGTTGCCCTTCTTGGTGGTCACCGCGATGCTCGCCTTGAGTGGCCACCCGCCGTCAACCAGTCCCACGTTCTTGGTCTTGCCATCGGTCTGCGACTTGTAGGACGCGGTCGCGTTCGGCCCGAACGTCAGGTCCGCACGGCCCGACTGCAGCGCGAGCGTGGAGGCCGAGTCGTCGTCGTAATACTGGAATTCAACCGGCTTCAAGCCGTTCTTCTTGTTCTCGGCGTCCCAGCGCAACAGGATTGCTTCCTGGTTGGTGCCCGAGCCCACAATGATCCGCTTGCCCGCCACGTCCGGAGCCGAGTCCACCTTCGTGATGGAGCTGTCGCTCTTGGCATAGAAGCCCAGTTTGTCCTCGCGGTAACTGGCGAAATCGAACTTGAGCTTGCGCTCTTCCGTCACGGTGACGTTCGAGATGACAGCCTCGTACTTGCCCGATTCCACGCCCAACGGCCAGTCGGCCCAGGCCGTCGGGACAATGTCCGCCTTGAGTCCCAGTGATTCTGCCAGCGCGACCGCGATGTCCACCTCGTTGCCCACCGGCGTCTTGTTGTCCGTGGCATAGACGGCCAGCGGCGCGGCGAAGGGACTCACCGCGACGGTCAGCTTTCCGTCTGCCTTGACCGACTGCGGCACCAGGGCGGCGGCTTCCGGCGACACCTGCACAGGGAACCGGTGCTGCTCGGGCGCCAGGTTGAAGGTTTTGCCAGCCGAAGAGCCAGTGGACGACGACGGCGCTGACGCGGCTGAGGCGCCCGGGTCCGAGCACGCAGCGAGGCCGAGAGTTGTGGTCACCGCGAGTGCCAGTGCAGTGCCTGTTTTGAGGCGTGAAGTAGCCATGGAGTCCCCTTCGAAAGTGATGGATGGTGTGCGTTGCAGCAACTATCCGGCAGGGCCCAGCACCGGTCAAAGCGCTGTGAAACGCTGGGATACAGGGGTTAACGGAGGTTCATTCGAGGTCCCGAGGAGTCACACTGCAGCCACGGTGTAGGCTTCCCACACAACCGCCGACACTTGAGGAGATTTTTCGTGAGCAACGAGCAAACCCCGGTTAATCAGGCGCTGGATTCCTACGCAGCTGCTGTCCACGCGAAAGACGTTGACGCATTCACGGCGCTCTACGACGACAACGTCCACATCTACGACTCCTGGGGGCAATGGCAATACACGGGAATCGAGGCTTGGCGGTCGATGGCAGGCGAATGGTTCTCTTCGCTTGGCGATGAGCGCGTGCAGGTCGAATTCAACGATGTGCAGTCCGTCGTCGGGGCCGACGTGGCTTTCGGGCATGCGGCCGTGACCTTCGCCGGGATCTCGGCTGATGGGGAACGGCTCCGGGCGATGACCAACCGCTTCACCATTTGCCTTGAGAAGAAGGACGACGCCTGGAAGATCTCCCACGAGCACTCTTCGCTGCCCATCGATATGGAGACCGGCAAAGGCATCTTCACGAGCTGAGACGGAACCCACGCAAGGAAGAGAAATAACCCGGGCGCCGCCGTCGTTGTCGCAAGAGTGGCCGGGAAACCAGCCCCTCGAACGAAACCACCTTCGAAAGGCCGGCATAACGTGACTGTTCCCCTCTCCATCCTCGACCTGGCAATTATTGGCAAAGGCCAGACGGCGGCGGAGAGCTTCGCCGGGAGCGTCGCCATGGCGCAACTGGCCGAACGGCTCGGCTACCGGCGGATCTGGTACGCCGAGCACCACAACATGGGCTCGATCGCTTCCTCGGCCACGAGCGTGCTGATTGCCCACATCGCCGCCAACACAAGCACCATCCGGCTCGGTGCCGGCGGCGTCATGCTGCCCAACCACTCGCCGCTCACCATCGCGGAACAGTTCGGCACCCTCGAGACGCTGCACCCGGGCCGCATCGACCTCGGCCTCGGACGGGCGCCCGGTAGTGACCAGAACACTATGCGTGCACTCCGCCGCGATCCCATGGCTGCCGACACCTTCCCCCAGGATGTCCTGGAGTTGCAGGGCTACCTCACGGGACCCACACGGATCCAAGGGGTGGAAGCGACGCCGGGCAAGGGCACCAACGTGCCGCTCTACATCCTCGGTTCCTCCTTGTTCGGGGCGCATCTGGCCGCGCAGCTCGGCCTGCCCTACGCCTTCGCCTCGCACTTCGCGCCCGCCGCGCTGCAGGACGCCGTCGCCGTCTACCGCCGCGAGTTCAAGCCGTCCGAGCAGCTGCAGGAGCCCTACGTGATCGCGGGCGTGAACGTGGTGGCCGCGGATTCGGCGGCCGAAGCCCAACGGCTCTTCCTCGAAATCAAGCGGGACCGCGTCTCGCGTTTCCTGGGCGGCGGCCGCGAATTCACCGACGCCGAAGCGGACCTCATCCTCGACTCGCCGCAGGGCCAGCACATCGCGCAAATGGTGAAGTACTCGGCGGTGGGCACCCCGGAAGTGGTGCGCGAGTACCTCGACGAATTTGCCCGCCACGCCGACGCCGACGAACTGATCGTTGCCCACCAAAGCACCGGCACGGAGCAGCGACTGCGTTCCGTGGAGCTGGTCGCGGAGGCCGTGGGGCTGACCCGGGTGTAGCGGCGCGGCAAACTCGTTACACCCCGGCAATACGCGGGTCATGGAGGCGAAACCCGCCGGGCGGAAACTGGACGAATCACCCCGGAAGGATCGTCCCCCATGGCTACTCCGCTCAATTTGTCCGTGGCCGATTCGGCATTGCTGACAAAATCGCTTCCGTTGGGCCTCCTGCGGACGGCAGTCCAATCCGAGGCGGCTCATGATGGAATCACTCCGGAGCTGCTAGCAGAACTGAGGATGCTGGCCCGGACTCCCGGGCTCCTGGTGGCCTGCAATTACGGTGGAACCCTCTGCACTGCGGAAGGCGTATCCACTGAGACGCTCCCCTTGGGGAGTGCCGCCGTCGCGCTCCGGGCTCTGGCCGCACTGCCGAACACGCACACAGCCGTCATCTCCGGCAGGTCGCTGCGGGACCTTGCCGCGGTGTCGCGGTTGCCGGCGGAAGTCCACCTGGTAGGTTCGCACGGCGCCGAATTCGACATGACCTACGCGTACAGCGTCTCGATGGCCACAGAAGCCATCCTTCAGCAGGCAGCGACCGCCCTGAACGAATCCATCGGTTTCGAAAAGGGCATCAGCATCGAGCGCAAGCCCGTGGCGGTAGCCATCCACACCAGGCCGGCCACTCCTGCCGTCGTGGCACGGGTGACGCGCGAGGCGCACCAGATCGCCCGTGAACTGGGCCTGTTTTTCATTGTGGACGGATCCGTCCTGGACTTGTCCATCGTGGAGCCCTCCAAAGACGCCGCGCTGGAGCATCTGCGCACACAGTTGGGGGCCAGCGCGGCCCTGTTTGCCGGCGACGCGGAGAGCGATGAGTTCGCGATCGCCACCTTGCGGGGCCCGGATCTTGGCCTGCACGTTGGTGATGGAGAATCCACGGCGCGCCACCGCTTGCCGGACCCGGAATCCTTCGCCAAAGTGCTCGCCATCCTGTTCGAGCTGCGCCGTGCGTGGCTGTTCGGCGAGGACGCGGTGGGGCTGGAGCGGCATTCGATGATCGGCAACGGGACCTCGACGGCGCTGCTCACCCCGGAGGCCAAGATCTGCTGGATGAGCCATCCCCTCCCGGATTCCGGCTCCTTGTTTGCCCACATCCTTGGCGGTGACCCGGCCGGCCACTTCAGCGTGGAACCGGTCAAGACATCGAAGGTGCTGGGCCAGCGCTATGTGGACAACACCATGATCGTGGAGACGCGCTGGGCGGACGTGACGGTCACCGACTATCTTGAGCCGGCACCGGACGGCATCACCAGCCTGGTCCGGGTCCTGTCCGGAACCGGCAGCGCGCGGATTGTTTTCGCACCGCGGCCGGACTATGCCAACGCCCCGTTCAACATGGAGGTCCGCGGCGAAGAGCTGCACGTCGTGGGCACCTCGGATCCCATCGTTCTCTTCGCTCCCGGAGTGCCCTTCACGGTCACGAGCGACGGCAAACACGGCACCGCCACCGCGGAAGTCAGCCTCGCGTACGGTCCTGTCGTCATGAACCTGAGGTGCGGAGACACTGAGCCGACGACTCCGGACCCCGCCGGAGAGCTCGCCCGGCGGGCCGCCGTCGCGCACCAATCCCGGCTGTGGGTCCGCGGGCTGGAACTGCCCGACATGAAACCGTCATTGGTGCGGCGTTCGGCACTGGTCCTGAAAGCGCTGGTGCACGAGCCGACCGGGGCTGTCCTCGCAGCTCCAACCACGTCGTTGCCGGAAGGGATCGGCGGCACCCGTAATTGGGACTACCGCTATTGCTGGCTCCGCGACGGCTCCATGACGGTCAATGCGCTCGTGGACCTGGGTTCCACCGAGGAGGCAGACGGGTTCCTCCGCTGGCTGGGCCGCATCCTTGAGAACGCGCCCGGTCCGGAATGGCTGCACCCCCTGTACTCCGTGACCGGCTCCCCGCTGTCGACGGAGGCCATTATCGAGAGCCTCCCCGGTTACGCTGGCTCGCGGCCCGTGCGGATCGGGAACGCCGCCGACCACCAAGTGCAGCTGGACGTCTTCGGACCGATCGCCGAGCTCATCCGGACCCTCAGCAAGCGTCGCGGCACCTTGCCGGACGAGCACTGGAGACTCATGGAGCAGATGGCCTCGGCCGTCTTGGCCCGTTGGCACGAACCTGACCATGGCATTTGGGAAGCCCGGCGGGCGCCACGGCACCACATCTATACCAAGGTGATGTGCTGGGTGACGCTCGACCGGGCCATGCAGACGGCGGTCCGGTTCCGGCGCCCCATCGGGGCCGAGTGGGAGGAAACGGCCAACATCATCCGCGCGGAAGTCCTCCGCGAGGGCTGGGATGATTCCGCGAGTTCCTACACCGTGGCCTACGACAGCCCGGACCTGGATGCTGCCGTGTTGCACATCGGGCTCTCGGGCCTGCTGGACGTGCGCGACCAGCGCTTCCTGGACACCGTCACCGCAGTCGAGCGGGAACTTCGGGTGGGTCCCACCGTGTTCCGATACAGGTACGACGACGGCCTGCCGGGTTTGGAGGGCGGGTTCCACATTTGCACCACCTGGCTGATCGAGGCGTACCTGGCCGTGGGCCGGCTGGACGATGCGCTGGAGTTGTTCAACCAGCTCGTGGCGCTCTTCGGTCCCACCGGTCTGCTTCCCGAGGAGTTCGATCCCGGCACGGAGACCCACTTGGGAAACCACCCTCAGGCGTATTCGCATTTGGGCTTCATCCGCTGCGCGCAGCTGCTGGACAGGTACCTGGACTCGGTAGACGAACAGTAAGCCCACCCAACTGGCTCGCAGTTAATGTCGTTTTCAGCGCCCAAAACGACACTTAATGCGAGCTAGTTGGGCTAAGTGAGCAGCAGGGCCACTGCGATCATTGCCGGGACCGCTACCACGGTGGTGATCAGGACCGTATCTTTGGCCACGGTGATTCCCGTGTTGTAGCGGCTCGCGGCCACAAACACGTTCTGCGCAGTGGGCAGGGCCGCCGTGACCACCACGGCGAACAAGGCATGCGCCTCCAGGCCCAGCGCGAAGCGGGCGAACAGGTACGCCATCGTGGGGTGGACAAACAACTTGAAGCCGCTGGCCAGGAGCGCGTCCGTCCGGCGACCCGTGTCCTTTTGCAGGGGCCGGGAGCCGTTCAGGCTCATCCCGAACGCCATCAGCATCGCGGGAATGGCGGCTCCTCCGATCAAATGGATCGGGTCCATGATGAGCGAGGGCACTTGCCAGCCCGTTCCAGCCACGACCAAGCCGACGGCGGATCCCACGATCATCGGGTTCCGCACGATCATCAGGACGAACCGTAGGGGAGTGGTGCGGTGGGCGCTGGTGCTCGCGTCAAGCGCCATCAGGTACATGGGCGTGAAGAACGCGAGCTGGAAGATCAGCAGCGGTGCCACATAGCTTGCGTCGCCCAGGACGAACACCGCGATGGGGATGCCGAGGTTCGCGGAGTTGGCCAGCGAAGCGCTCATGGAGGACATGAGCGATTCGGGCAGGGAGCGTTTGAGCCAGAACTTCACGATGACAAAGAACAAGCTGCCTGTGGCAACGGCGCCCACCGCCGTCACAAGGAGTGGAGCGGCAAAGATGTCGTGAAGACGGGCCTTGCCCAGGGTCTCAAAGAGGAGCGCAGGGCTTGCGACGAAGAAAGTCAGGCCGCTGAGGACCGAACGCGCGTTGTCCCCCAGGATCCCGCGCTTGCCGACGAACATGCCCACCAGAATGATGGCCCACACTACGAAGAACCCGGAAAGGACGCCCAGCACTACGGCATCCGGAGGGGGACGGGCGCGGGGCGGCGTGGGTTCACAGTCCCAGCCTAAATCAGCTTTATTCGGCTGTAAGGCCCGACGGCGGCATATTCCGCCATGTGGACCGTGCAGAAGGGGTGCCCTCAGGGGCAGCGGAAGAGGGGAACCTAGTTCAGGTCTGCGTTGTTGAGGGCGTGCGGAGGGCGCATGACGCCCGGAGTGATGCCTTCGGCGGGATCGCTGCCGAGCTGGACGATTTTGTTGGCCCTGTCCACATGGACAACCTTGGGCTGGTAGGCCTTGGCCTCTTCGGTGGTCATCTCCGCATAGGTGATGAGAATGACGACGTCGCCCACGTGCACCAGGTGCGCTGCGGCACCGTTGATGCCAATGACCCCGGAGCCGCGTTCGCCGGCAATGGTGTAAGTCTCAAGGCGCGCGCCATTAGTCACGTCAACAATGGAGACGAGCTCGCCGGGGAGAATATCCGCAGCATCCAGCAGATCCAGGTCGACCGTCACTGAACCTACATAGTGCAGGTCGGCATGGGTCACCGTGGCACGGTGGATCTTGGACTTAAACATTGTGCGGTTCATAACGTGACAAGTTTAGCGCGTGGCCGCTCGATCGCCGGGTGATGCCTGACACAGGCTAGGCCTTGGCGGTGGCCTTCCGTGCCTGCCGCCTCTTCAAGGAGCCATAGCCAGCGAGCAGTTTCGGGACAACCAGGTAGACGGCGGTAGGAACCACAACGACCGTCAGGACGAGGGCGCGCAGCGCGGGGTGCCATGACTCCGAGAGAGGAGCGAGGATCGTCATGCCGATCGCCACGAGGGGGAAGATGGCCAGCCACGTGATGACCGCACGCATGTGCACGGAAGGTATGTGTACGGAAGGCAGGTGCATAGAGTGCGCAGAAGACGTGTGCGCAGCGGACGGGGCAACTGGCTCAACCGCGGCGGCGTCCGCGGGTACGGCAACGGGGATTTGGGTGCTCATGACATTCTCCAACTAATTGGTTGCTTTCGGCGTGAGTTCAGACTAGACCGCACCATCAAAAACTGCAACTACTTGGTTGGAATCTGTTAAGGTGGACACATGGCATGGGATACCGAGCGGACCAAACGACTCCTCCTTGAGGCGGGGACTGCCGAGTTTTGCCAGTTCGGACTCGCTGGGGCCAGAGTGGACCGTATCGCAGCCGCGGCCGGAGTCAACAAGGAACGCATCTATCAGTACTTCGGCAAGAAAGATCTTCTCTTCGACGCCGTGATCGCGTCCCAGCTCAGCAAGGTGGTGGACGAAGTGCGCATCGAGGGTGCTGGTCCCGAAGCCTTGGCCGACTATGCCGGACGCCTGTTCGACCATCACCATCAAGATGCCACCCTTCCGAGGCTGCTTTTTTGGGAGGGTTTGGAGCGGGGTGAATATGTGGTGAACCGTCCGGACCGGGCCGCGAACTGCAGAAACAAGGTTGACGGTGTCATCCGGGCCATGCCGGGGACGTCCAGGGAAGATGCGGCCGATCTGATGCTCACCATCATTGCGTTGTGTGACGCCTGGCCGGTACTGCCCGAGCTCGATGGCCTCATGGCCGGCAAGGGACCAAGCAGGGCGGAGCGGCGCCGGAAGGCGATCGTCCGGACTGTCCTCCTGGCCGCACAGGCGCTAGCTACGCCTGCTTGTTGAGCGTCCTGCCGATGATCGCCTGCGTCAGCGCATCCACTACTTCGGCGTTCGCCAGCGGGTTGCGGATCAGGGTGAAGTCGACGTCGCCCACGGGCGGGAGGCCGAAGCGCCGGGTGATCACTGTGAGGTCCTCGGGAACCAGCGATGACGGCATGACCGCGACGCCGATGCCGGCACGCACCGCTGCCAGGACGCCCGCGATCTGCTTCGTTGAGCAGGTGACCCGCCACGTCCTGCCCATGGCCTCAAGGGCATCGATGGCCAGTTTGCGGCTGACGCTCGGGGCTGGATAGCAGATCAGCGGTACGGGGCTTGCAGGGTCCAGCACCGTCTGTTCGACGCCAACCCAAGCAAAGTTGTCGTGCCGGACTACGGTGCCGTCCTTGGCTTCGCCCACCCATTTCACGAAGACGAGGTCCAACTGGCCGGCGTTAAGGCGTTTGTAGAGCTGGTCGCTCTGGCTGACGGTAAGTTCAAGGTTGATCTGTGGATACAGCTGCCGGAATTCGCGCAGGATCCGAGGCAAGCCCGTGATGGCGAGATCGTCGGCGGTTCCGAACCGCAAACGGCCGCGCATGGCGGAACCGGAAAAGTACCTCGCTGCGGAATCGTGCGCGGAGAGGATGTTGCGGGCAAAGCCCGCCATGGCGTCGCCGTTGTCCGTGAGCCGGACATCCCGCGTGTCGCGCGCCACGAGCGCCCGTTTGGCCGCCGCCTCCAGCTTTCTCACGTGCTGGCTGACCGTGGGCTGGGCCAGGCCGAGGCGCTCGGCTGCCTTCGTGAAACTCAAAGTCTCGGCCACGGCCAGGAAGGACCGCAGCTGCACGGGTTCGAACACGGGACTCCTTGAATAGCTACGTTCACCGCCGCTCGCGCCGGTGTATTGCACTTCGCAATGCTAGTTATACGGCCAATTCACTTCCATAATCACCGCGGCCAACCCTAGCGTTAAAGGCATCCCAGCGAAACGTCTATCCAAGGACTACTTTTGGCACCCCCACCGCCCTCAGCGGCAAACGTCAGCCAACCCATCATCGATTCACTCGCCGCAAGCAGCCGGATTTCACACGCTGCCGACCCGGACACGGTCACCCAGCCGATCGCCGTCGTCAGCGAACGGCTGCCCTGGCGGCACACCTTCATATCCCTCAAAGTACCCAACTTCCGGATCTTCGCCGTGGGCCACTTCGTCGCAGTCATCGCACTCTGGATGCAGCGGATTGCCCAGGACTGGTTGGTGCTCCAGCTCTCCGGATCCGTCACCGCCGTCGGAATAACCGTGGCATTGCAGTTCATGCCGTCGCTGTTCCTGGGCCCCTGGGGTGGCATGATGGCGGACCGTTTCCCCAAGCGACGCATCCTCATCCTGTGCCAAAGCGTCGCGGCCTCCCTGGCGGCCATCCTTGCCGTATTGGCGCTGAGCCACCGCATCGAGGTGTGGCACGTTTACGTGATCGCGTTTGTCCTGGGCCTCGTGACGGTCCTCGACCAGCCTGCCCGGCAGGTCTTCGTCAACGAACTCGCGGGACCGAAGTACCTGCGCAACGCCATCAGCGTCAACTCCACCACGTTCCAGCTGGGCGGCCTGATTGGTCCCGCACTGGCTGGCGTGCTGCTGACCGCGGTCGGCGCGGGCTGGGCCTTCGCGGCGAACGCCGTGGCCTGCTGCTCCACTGTCACCATGCTCCTGATGCTCCGCAAGAATGAACTTTTTGTCAGCACGCCCGTGCCAAAACGCAAGGGAATGCTGCAGGAAGGCCTGCGATACGCCCTCAGCAAGCCCACCATCTACTGGCCGTGGCTCATGGCCGGCTTTGTAGCGGTCTTCGCGATGAGCCTGCCTGTGCTCCTCGCCGCCTTCGCGGATCACGTCTACCATGCGGGCGCAGGCGGCTACGGCTTGCTGAACGCCATGGTTGCCCTTGGTGCGATTGCGGGAGCAATCACTTCGGCCCGGCGCCGTCAATTGCGTCTGCGCTCAGTGGTGTTGTGCGCCGGGATGTACGGCTTGATGCTGTGCCTGGCCGCGCTGGCGCCGTCTATGGTGTGGCTCTCCGCCGCCATGGTTCTCTCCGGATTCTGGTGCCTCATGTTCCTGACCGCAGCCAACCAACTGGTCCAGATCAGCGCCAACATGAGCATCCGCGGCCGCGTCATGAGCCTCTACATCATGGTGCTCATCGGCGGCCAAGCCATCGGTGGACCCATGGTGGGCTGGCTTGCAGAGCACCTGAACCCGCACGCAGCGCTCTTGGTGTCAGGCGGGGTGCCGGCGCTCGCGGCGGCGACAGTCGCCGTCGTGCTCGCCCGGAAGTCTGAGTTGCGGCTCAAAGTAAACGTCAGGGACCGCCGCCGGATGGTACGGATCGTCGCGCAGTCGACGTAGCGGAGTAGCGCCTGAACGCGGCTGAGCCGGGCACCCACAAGGCGCCCGGCTGGCCGCGTACTCAGACTACGAGTCGATTACGCCGCAAGGTGCGGATAGTCCGCTGTGCGCCCTTGGAACTGCAGCACGTCCGGGTTGCGGATGATGCCGTCCCGGATCTCGATGGCTCGGGAGATCGTTTCGTTGGCGGCCCAGGCCTCGGGGCCCGAAATAACCGTCTCAAGGAACGGCAGGAGCGCTTCGCTGATCTCCCAGCTGGACGAATTCCACAGGTAGGACGGGCTGTGGTCCACGGCGTAGTAGTTGATGTGGTCGCCCACCGTGAACATGGGCTCGGCGAACGTCGTGGTCCGCGCCCAACTGAAGCCCATGCCTTCGTCGCAGGAGACGTCAACAATCAAGCTGCCGGGCTGGAACGCGCCAAGGTCCTCGGTCCGCAGGTATGTCAGCGGCGAGTTCGGGTCCTGCAGCGTGCAGTTGACCACGATGTCGCTCGCGGCGAGGAACGGAGCCAGTGGCAGGCGGCCACGATCGGTAATGACCTCGCTCAGGAAAGGGGCGTTCTGGTCGTGGTCGAACTGCACTATGCGCACCGAGTGGATGGGAGAACCGACCGCCGCAACACCGCGGTTGGTCAGCACCTGGACATCGTGGACGCCGTGTGCGTTGAGGGCGGTGACCGCGCCACGCGCTGTGGCTCCAAAGCCAATCACGACGGCGCTCAGCCGCCTCCCGTAGTCACCCGTCGAGCCCGTCAGGGCAAGGGCGTGGATGACGGAACAGTAGCCCGCAAGTTCGTTGTTCTTATGGAAAACGTGAAGCCCGAAGCCGCCGTCGCTGGCCCAGTGATTCATCGCCTCGAACGCGATCAGGGTCAGCTTCTTGTCGATGGCCAGCTGGGTGATGGCCCTGTCCTGGACGCAGTGCGGCCAACCCCAGAGGACCTGACCGTCGCGGAGGTCGGCAAGGTCTTCCGGCTGCGGTTTGGGCAGGAGAATGACATCCGAATTCGAGATCAGTTCTTCACGGCTTGCCATGCCACCGACCAGCGGCTCAAGTTGGCTGTCCGAAAAGCCGAAGCGCTCGCCGTAGCCGCGCTCGAGCCGGATGTTTTGCCGGAGTTCCGGAGCAATGCGCTCCAGGTGCAGGGGATGGACAGGCAGCCGGCGCTCGTCCGGCTTCCGCGAGGACGACAGGATGCCGAGGGTCATGGCGCCTATATGGCCGCTCACTTTTTGTTGCCGGTTGCCGGCTTGGCCACCGTTGTTGCGGAGGACTCTGAGGCCCTCTTATCCGCGCGCTTTTCTTTGATGGATTTGCCGGATTTTTTCGATGCAGCTTGGCGAGGTGATTTGTCAGCCATGATCGCTCCCTAGAGCAGAGCCGAAATGGCTCCTAGCTCCTGACGATACACCCTTCAGGCTTGGGCGCCTTGTATCCGGTCGGCCGTCCGTTTCCGGGAAAACGGTGCCTGTCAGCAAGAAAATGGAGCGGGCGACGGGAATCGAACCCGCGTATCGAGCTTGGGAAGCTAGCGCTCTACCATTGAGCTACGCCCGCAATACTCCGCAAACCAGCCGGAGCAGATCCCAGCTTAGCGCAGATGGCGCGCTGATCCAGACACAGACTCACTGGTATCACGGTCACATCAAATTCCCTGCGGAGCTCGTAAAGATTCGGTTAAGGCTCGACGTGGGTGTGTCGCGCTGCGCCCCGCCTGACTATTCTGTAGGCAGTTAGCTGCTGTGTCATGGGGAACCCGGCTATGTCTAAGAGCCGTACGCCGAAAGAGGATTCCGTGGCATTTGCAGAGCATGAAGTACTCATTGGTCGCGACGCCATGACCGTTTACCAATTCCTGGTGGACGGTCTCAACAATCCCCTGTGGCGCAGCGGAATCCGCAGCATTTCCCTCCGTTCCGGACATGCCGGCGAAAAAGGTGCCGTATACCAGCAGACTTTGGCAGGCCCGGGCGGGCGGCCGATCGCGGCTGACTTCCAAATCACTGACGCCAGGCCGGGCGCTGAAGTGCGCTTCGCCGTCGTCGCCGGTCCCGCGCGGCCCACTGGCGGCTACTATCTCAGCACCGAAGGACCCAATACCCGCCTGCGGTTCGCCCTGGAGTACCACCCCAAGGGTCTGCAGAAACTCATGAACAGCGTGATCCAGAAGACCATGGAGGATGAAGTGGTCCAGCTGGAGCAGCTGAAGTCGGTCATCGAGGAGCAAACCCCGGAGGCGTAGTCCCCACCGCCTCCCTCGCCTCCCTCGCCTCCCTCGCCTCGCTCCGCTCGCCCAGGGAACCCTGGCGGCGTGGGCCCAGCTACTGTGCCAGCTTGAGTCCGGCTAAACCGGTGACCGGAGTGCTCGGCGTCGTGAGGCGTCCGCCAGTCAGGTCCCAATATTCGATCGCTCCGTTGCTCAGCAGGCCTGCGATTCCAGTGGTGTTGAGACCCGTGACACCGCTGAGCGAGCGCAATCCGGAGTAGTCCGTCCATCCGGTTCCCACTACCAGCCGGGCTTCTGACTTCGGCGTGGTGAGCCCGGAGCCGCGGTAGAGCCGCAGGTTCCCGTTTGCTTCCACCGCCAACAGGTCCTGGAAGCCGTCGGCGTCGTAGTCCACCATGCTGAGGCGGATGGCACTGACGCCCGAGCCCACTTGGGTCCGCCCCACCATGCCGGTGAGCCCCAGGTTCCGGTACAGGTAAAGCGCGCCGCTGGAATCAATGGCGAGAATTTGCGGGAGCCGGTTGTTGCCGCACCAAATGCCCACAGCCATGGTCATCGATTGCCAACCCGAGGAGCCCAACAACACCGGGGCTTTGAATCCTCCACTCACGACTCCGGGGTAGAGCAGGAGCCTGCCGTCCAGCATTTGGGCGATGACATCGATCACGCCGTCGCGGTCCCAATCCGTGGTCATCACTTCTTTCGCCCCGGCGAAACCGGACCCGACCGTCCGGGCGGGACCGAACGTGCCGTTGCCGAGCGCCGGGTAGTCCCTCAGGTTGCCCGAAGGGTCGACGGCGACGAGGTCACCGGCGCTGCGGATGGCTGCCGCACTGAGGTCCAGCGTGGGCGGCTGGTGCTTCACGATAGGGTCGCAGACGGTCGGGGCCGGAAGCTGGGGAGGGGCTGTGCCCGCGCCAGGGCTGTTGACCGTGCCGGCGGGGAGCGTTGTATAGCCGAAGAGGTTGACCACGCCCCACATCGTGTAGCTATTGGGGGTGGTCTGGTAGTTGCCGTCCGTGAAGGTGATTCCGACGCCTATCACGTTGAAGCGGGGATCACGCAGCAGCGCGTCGTGGGCGGGCGAGCTTTTCCACCATTCGACCAGTTGGGCGGCATCCCGATCCCAGCGGACCGCGATGATCTCGCCTGCGCCGTTGTTGGGGTTCAAGGCCCTGGGGTCGGTCCAGAAGTTGCTGCGGTGTTCAATCACCTGGCGGCTGGCGATGTTGTTGGACCAGTCCTGCGAAAGAGTGGACACCGTGGGGTTGTACTTCACCGGATTCAAGCCGAGCGAAGTCCTGTAGGCATTGATGGCATTGAACACGGCCAGCACTTGGGCGGAATTGTCGTCGTTGACCAATGCTTGCGCCGAGACCAGCGGCACGGCTGCGGGGGAGGACTTCGTCGGGGGCGTAGCCGGACCCGGTTGCGGGACACCCCCTGTCGCGGCTCCGGGGATCGGGTCCGGGCCGGATGCCGGCGGGATGGAGGGCAGCGGGGGCGGGCCGCCCACTGCCTGGGGTGGGGTGCTTTTGCCGGGCCCGACGGCGGGGCTTGCCTGCGCGGGCGAGGTCGCCGCTTGGACGGCTGGCGCGGTGCCCGCGCCGGCCGGGGATGCAGCGGGGGCGGCTGCCGCTGCTGGCGCTGCGGGGGTAGGCGCGGTGGCCGTTGGTGACCCCGGCGCAGGTGCGGCCTGCGGAAGGCCGGATTCCGACGGCGGTGCAGGCGCCGTCGTCGTACTTTCAGCGCCTGCGGTGGTGCTTGAGGTGGAAGGCGCGGCGGCGGCAGTTCCGGCGAGCGGAACCGGAACGGCCAGCGGGCCAGAGGCAGGGGCCATCACCGCGAGAAGGCAGGCCACCAACACGGCAACGGGCACCGCAATTCGTCTCAATGTTTCCCCAGATTCGCGTCGCGCCACCGTTCCCAAACACAACAGCGGTAACGGTAGTCTATGTGGTGCACTATAGTCCCATGCGCCACTCCGGCACCACGGGGTACGGGGCGCATACGGTACTTTTGATCCTGTGCTGATCTCTGACCGCGACATACGTGCCGAAATCGACTCCCGACGTATCGTCCTGGAGCCCTACGACCCCGCGATGGTTCAGCCGTCCTCGGTGGATGTGAGGATTGACCGTTTCTTCCGGCTGTTCGACAACCACAAATACGCACACATCGACCCCTCCGAGGAACAGCCTGAGCTGACCCGCCTGGTTGAGGTCGAGGGCGACGAGCCTTTCATCCTGCACCCGGGCGAGTTCGTGCTCGGTTCAACATACGAGACCGTGAGCCTGCCGGACGACGTCGCCGCACGACTTGAGGGAAAGTCTTCGCTGGGGCGCCTCGGCCTGTTGACGCATTCCACGGCCGGCTTCATTGATCCCGGGTTTTCGGGCCATGTGACGTTGGAACTCTCCAACGTTGCGACGCTGCCCATCAAGCTGTGGCCAGGCATGAAGATCGGCCAGTTGTGCTTCTTCCGGCTCTCGTCAGCCGCTGAGCATCCCTATGGTTCCGGCGGTTACGGCAGCCGTTACCAAGGCCAGCGCGGCCCCACCGCGAGCCGCAGCCACCTGAACTTCCACCGGACGGCGGTTTAGCTCCCGCCTGCTTGCGTTGAGAGGTGAGGTCTCGCCTCTTTGAAGGCACGAAAGAGACGAGATCTCACGCCTCGAGGGACGCAATAGGCTCGGATGCCTTCGGTTTGCGCGCGGACTTTCGGAAGGCCTTGACCGTCGGCTCCACGAAACGGGCCGCGAGCGGTCCGGTGATGGCCATGAGCAGCACATACGCGGTGGCGAGGGCGGCAAGCTCTCGCGGTACGACTCCCGAGGTCACGGCCAGACCCGCAATGACAATGGAGAATTCGCCGCGGGCAATCAATGCGGCTCCTGCGCGGAAACGGCCGGGAACGGCGATCCCTGCCCGCTTTGCCGCCCAGAATCCGGTCAGCACCTTGGTCACGGCCGTCGCGAGAGCAAGGAGCAGCGCCCAGCCCAGGACTGGCGGGATGCTGGACGGGTCCGTGTTGAGGCCGAAGGCTACGAAGAAGATTGCCGCGAAGAGATCCCGCAGCGGTTCGAGGATCCGCGTCGCGTTGTGGGCGGTTGCCCCCGAAATGGCAATGCCCAGCATGAACGCGCCCACGGCCGCGGAGACCTGGAGGGCGGACGCGATGCCGGCCACCAGAAGTGCGGCCCCGAGGAGATTGAGCAGGAAGACTTCGGAGTTTTCGCTGTGCACGGCCTGGGATACCCGATGGCCGTGTTTGAGGGCCACCACCAGTACGAGGGTGACGACGGCCAAGGCAATACCCACCGTCTGGAGCCCGCCCAGGAAGCCCACGCCTGCGAGGATCGCCGTCAAGATCGGAAGGTAGATGGCCATGGTGAGGTCTTCGAACACCAAGATGGCCAGCACCACTGGCGTTTCGCGGTTACCGATCCGGCCGAGGTCCGTGATCACCTTCGCGGCGATGCCCGAGGAAGAAATATAGGTGACGCCGCCCATGACGATCGCGCCCACCAGTCCCCAGCCGAGCCACACGGCGATGCCCGCACCCGGTAGGAAGTTCAACACAAGGTCCAGTACACCGGCTTGCCAGGAGCGCCGGAGTCCGGTGACGAGTTCCGCGGCCGTATATTCCAAGCCGAGCATCAACAGGAGCAGGATGACGCCGATTTCGCCGGAAAGATGGGCGAACTCGTGCATGCCATCGAGCTTGATCAGTCCACCCGCCCCGAACGCCAGTCCCCCTACCAGATAGAGCGGAATGGGGGACATGCCGATCCTGCCGGCCAAGCGCGCCAAGAGGCCGAGACAGAAAACGACTGCGCCCAGCTCTATAAGGGTCAGGGCCAGGGGGTCCATGGACGTCAGCCGTTGCGCAGAATGGCAGCCGCAGAGTCAAGACCTTCCTGCGTACCGACAGCCACCAGCAAATCACCCGTGTGAAGGACGACGTCGGGAGCCGGTGAGGGGACCACTTCGCCTTCGCGCATGATCGCCACGATCGAGACGCCACTGCGGGTGCGGATCTGGGCTTTGCCCATGGGCTGGTTGGTGAAAGGGGAGTCCGCGGTGATGGAGAACTGCCGCGTGACAATGCCGGGGATTTCTTTGTGGGCCTCGGCGAGGCGCATGGCGATGTGCTGCCCACCGAGGAGGTTGCCCAGGGCGGCGGCTTCGTCTGCGGTCAACGGGATGGATGCCTGGCAGGTATCGGGATCGTCCCACGTGGAGACGAAAAGCTCGGTTTCACCCTCCCGCATCTCGACAACACCGATCCGGCGTCCCGAGGCCGTAATGAAATCCTTGCGGACCCCGAGGCCTGGAAGTTCTGTCTCATCCACGTTCATAAGTCCACCCTAGCCCTCTTGAACGGGCGGCGGAATGATGCCACTCGCACCCGCCGCGCAAAGCGGTCCGCGCCTTTCTAGGGGGTCAAAGCCAGGCCGCGCGCGGCGTCGTCGTAGTATCCGCGGTTCGCCAATCCGGCGGCGGCTGCCTCGTCCAAAACCACCACAGCGTCGGCATGCCATTGCAGGATCGAACCCGGGCACGATGCCGTCAGCGGGCCCTCGACGGCGGCAGCGATAGCGGCGGCCTTCGCGGCACCGGTGGCGATGAGCACCAGCCGGCGCGCATCAAGAACGGTCCCCAATCCCTGGGTGATGCAGTGGGTCGGGACGTCGCCGTCGTGGTCGAAGAACCGGGCGTTGTCCTGCCTCGTGCGGGCCGTCAGCCGCTTCAGACGGGTGCGGGAGGAAAGGGAGGACCCGGGCTCATTGAATCCCACATGGCCGTTGGCGCCGATGCCCAGGATCTGCACGTCGACGCCGCCGGCGGCACCGATCGCTGCGTCGTAGGCAGCCGCTCCCGCTTCGAGCTCGGCTTGGGTGGCACCGGTACCGTCAGGGACATTCAGCCCGGCCAAGGGAAGCCCGATCACGGCGCAGACCTCGCGAATCAAGACCTGGCGGTAGGACTGTGGGTGCTCCGCCGGAAGGCCTACGTATTCGTCCAAGGCGAATCCCTTGGCGTCCGAGAAATCCACGCGGCCCGCGGCCACCGCAGCCGCGAGTTCCGCGTACAGTCCCAGCGGAGACGACCCGGTGGCCAGGCCCAGCACTCCTCCCCTGCCCGCAGGAAGTCCTGAGAGGACGGCGTGGGCGGCGGCCAAAGCGGCCGATTCCGGAGTGGGCGTGACGATGACTTCCATGGCAACTTTCTGTCGATAGGTGATGCGCACTAGCTAGCCAAGTTCAGGCTTTTTGCTGCCGTTCAGCAGCGCCGTCAGGGCCTGGGAGACCGTGAGGGACGCACCATAGGTGACGATGTCCGCTCCGCCGCGCGGCCAGCCGCACTCGACAGCGATCACCGCGTGCCCCTCCGCCCTCAAACGGGCGAAGACGGTCCATAGCGGGTGCTCGGCATCCAGTCCGCGCCCGACGACGGCGACCCGGGCGCCGTCGGGGACCTCGCCTTCGTGGACCACTGCCGAAGTCGTGGCAGCGGGGCCCCACGGCACGCGGCCGACGGCGAAATTGGATCCGGTTTCAACCTGCACGATCGCCACAGGTTCTTCTCGTGCAAGCCACCTTTGGGCGGCTTCGGAGACCTCGAAGGCCTCTGCGATGCGCTCCCCGTCGAGCGCCTTCGGGTCGGCAGGCACGCCGCCAGGCTGCGGCTGGCCCGGCAGGCCGAGCTGGCCCCTGATCGCGGCCTCCTGGATCTCCGCGGCGCTGGCCGCAGGGAAACGCGAGGACAGTGCTGCCGTGCGTGCAACGGCGTCCGCGAGGCGTTCCATGGGCAAGCGTCCCTCTTCAACGGCATCGGTAATCGCGGTGAGCGTCTGTTCGAAGAGGGCCGGTCCTGTTTCGGAACCAAGGCACAGCAGGTCCGCCCCGGCCATGAGCGCACGGACGGCTGCTTCCGGAACACCGGTCTGGGCGGACGCGCCGGCCATGTCCAGGGCATCGGTGATGATGACGCCGTCGAATCCCATGTCGCGGCGCAGCAAGTCCTGCAGGATGCGCGAGGAGAAGGTGGCGGGGTGATCCGGGTCCAGGGCTTCGACCAGGATGTGGCTGGTCATGACCGTGGCTCCGCGAGCCGCGACGAGCGCACGGAACGGGACGAGTTCGCGCGCATCCAGCGTGGCGGCGTCGGCCGTGACCCGGGGAAGCGCCAGGTGGGAGTCCGCGGTGGTGTCGCCGTGGCCCGGGAAGTGTTTGGCGCAGGACGCCACACCGGCGTCTTCGAGACCGCGGATCCAGGCAGCGGTATGCCGGGCCACCAAATCCGGTTCGGCCCCGAAACTCCGCACGCCGATCACGGGGTTATCGGGAGCGGAATTGACGTCTGCATCGGGGGCCAGGTTCAAGTTGATGCCCAGGCCTGCGAGTTCGTGGCCGATGGCGCTGGCGCTGGCGGCGGTCAGTTCGATGTCGTCCAAACGCCCGAGCACCGCGTTCCCGGGCTGGGTGGATCCCGTGAGGTAGTGCAGCCTTGTGACGTCGCCACCCTCTTCATCGACGGCGATGAGCGTGTTCGGGGAATGTGCCCTCAGCCCGGCGCAGAGCTCGCGCAACTGGACGGGGGACGCCACATTGGTGCCGTAGAGGCACACAGCCGCCAGCCCGGCGTCGTACGCTTCAAGGATCCAGACGGGGACGGCGATGCCGGTGAATCCGGGCATGAGGGTGCCTGCCGCGAGGCGGCGGAGGTGGGCGCGGGCGGGCCCGGTGGCAAAGGACTGAGTAACGGGGGACTGAATCGTGTCCATGTCCGGCTCCTTCGAAGGATGCTTAGCTGGGTAGTCAGGGTTGGAAACGGCGCAGGCGCGGCACTCAGGCCACACCAAGCTGGTTCCACAGGACCATCACGGCGGCTCCGCGCAGGACAATGTCCTGTGCGTCTGCCGCGAGACGGACGGACACCGGTGAAGGGTCCTGGTGCAAGAGCCGCTCAAGCAGGGTCTGCTGGACGGCGTTGAGAAGGGGGCCTTCCAAAAGCCCCCGGGGTCCGCTGAGGACCACTTCGCCCAAATCGAGGGCGCCAACCACGGGTGCGAGGGCGATGGCGAGCCGCTCGCCTGCCTCCCGGAGTACGACGTCGGCCGCGGCCTCCGGTTCGGAGCTCGTAGCCGCTTCGGTCAAGGCCCGTTCGAGGCTGGGGACGGACATCCAGGTTTCGAGGCAGCCCGTTTTACCGCATTTGCACAAGGTTCCGCCGTCGGTGCCGACCGTGACGTGGCCGATTTCACCCGCCGCTGAGTGGGCGCCCCGGGCACGCCTGCCGCCCACGATGAGTCCCGAACCGACACCGCGGCCGATTTTTACGAGGACCATGTCGTCACTGCCGCCGCCGAAGGTGTAGTCCGCGTGGACTGCGGCGTCGGCGTCGTTGGAAACGAGGGTCGGCAGGCCAGTGCGCTCCTGGAGGAGATCGCGCAGTGCGACGTCTTTCCACTCGAAGTTGGGGGCAGTGGTGACCACGCCCTCGGCGTTGACGATGCCGGGGGTTCCGACGCCGATCCCGAGCAGTGTGGCGGTGGCTCGGCCGACGGCCTCCGAAGCGAGTTCGAGGACCTGGTTGACGACGTCCTGCCCGGTTTCCGAAGCAATGGTGCGCTCGACTCGTTCGAGGATGTTGCCGTCAAGGTCCAGGACTGCAGCGCGCAGCACGGAATTTTCGGCCAAATCCATGCCGATCACTTGGAGGCCCTGGCGATTGATGTCCACCAGGATGGCCGGTTTGCCGGGACGGACTTCATCAGAGTGCCCCAGTTCCACGACGTGGCCGCGTTCCAGGAGGTCAGAGACGAGGTCAGATACCGTGACGCGCGTCAGGCCCAGGGTCCGGGACAAATCCGCGCGGCTCATCGCTCCTGCCGAGTGGAGGGTCTGGCGCACCAAGGAGAGGTTGTGGGCGCGCCCGTCGGAAGGCAGGGTTGCTGCGCCGGTTCGATCGGTGCGCTGACGGTCTCGAAGGGCTTCCATGAGAGTTAGTAAACTCTACTAACAATCAAAGATCAAGGGTTTTCCGCAGATTGTGTGGAATCAAGGCACCCATTGATGACGTAGGCACCCGCTAAGGACGTAGGCCCCCGGTAGACCGGGTGCGCCAGTCCTTTTCGGGTGCGAAGCATAGGCGCTGGTGCCGGCCCCCACCTCTCAGCGAACGGGAACGGTGGCGATTTCCGTCTTACTGGGTGATTTGACGGGCAGGATCACCAGGAGGCCGGCCAGGAGCACCACCATGATGCCCAGGATTCCCCAGCGTTGGGCTCCGCCGGGGGCCACCAGGGGGGTCGCCAGAGTGATGCACAGGGTAAAGAGCGCCGGTGCCAGGAAGCTTACCGCCCTGCCGGTAGTGGCGTAGAGCCCGAACAGTTCGCCGGATTCGCCGTCCGGCGCCAGCCTCGCGAGGTAGGCGCGGGATGAGGCCTGGGCTGGTCCGACGAAGAGGCAGAGGAACAGCCCGAACACCCAGAAAGTGGTGCTGCCTGCCCAATGGGCTCCGAAGAACACGTAGTCGCCATTGCCGAGAACCAGGATCGCCGTGCCGGCTACCAGGAGTCCCAGAAGAGAGATGACGATGACGGCCTTGGGCCCTATCCTGTCATCCAGGAATCCGCCGATCATGGCGCCCACGGCAGCCACTACGTTGCCGAAAATCGCGAAGAAGATGACCTCTTTGAGCTCGAAGCCAAAGGTCCCGGCGGCAATGACGCCGCCAAAGGTGAAGACCGCCGCCAGGCCGTCGCGGAAGATGGCGCTCGCGAGCAGGAAGTAGATGGTGTGCGGGCTGGTTCGATAGATGGCCGCGATCCGGCGCCCCAACAAACCGTAGGAGGCCAGGAACCCGAGGCGGGATTCCGGTTTCTTGACGGAGAGTTCCGGCACCGCGAAGAGGACCGGCAGCGCGAAGATGAAAAACCAGAGCGCGGAGAAAACAGCAACGAGCCTGATATTCAGGCTGTCCTGGGTGGAAGCCCCGAACCACTCAAAAGACGGCTGGACGAAAAGCTGCAGCACCATGAGAAGCGCGACAATCCCGCCCAGGTACCCCATACCCCAGCCGAAGCCACTCACTTTGCCGATGTTGGCAGGGGTGGAGATCTGGGCCAGCATGGCGTTGTAATTGACGCCCGCGAACTCGAAAAACACATTGCCGAGCGCAATCAGCGAGACGCCCAGAAGCAGGAACTCAGGCTTGGGGAAAACAAAGAAGCACGAGCCAGTCAGGACGGCCACGAGGGCGGTGTTGACCCCGAGCCACAGTTTCCTGCGGCCACCGGAGTCGGAGCGTTGACCTGTGACCGGTGCCAGGAGCGCGATCGCGACGCCGGCAATCGCCAACGCTGCACCCAACGCCGCCGACGCGGAGTCTCCCCCGCCGAACGCCTTGGATGTCAGGTAGACGGTGAACACGAAGGTGGTCATGACGGCATTGAATGCCGCGGAACCCCAGTCCCAGGATGCCCACGCAAGGATCTGGCCCTTGTTCGACAGGGCGGGCCCTGAAGCAAGCTCGGATGCCGGGTGCGGGGCCTCAGGCGCAGCTGCCATGTTCATGGTCTGAATGGTAACTGCCCGAAGTGACACTTTTGGGACATCCAGGCAGCCTGCATGGCCCCTCATCCCTGGACACCCTGGATGCCGACATTGTTTGTCACATGCGGTTGATAAACTACCTGCACCGAACCCAACGTTTGACCGCCTGCTCCAACTTTTGACAACTCATTCCTGACTTTGCGGAGATTCCAGTGATCACAGTTCTTGCCGTGACCTTTGCAGCGGCAACTGTGGCGCCCTGGATCTTCCGGAAGCTTCAGCGGAATGCCTTCTACGTCCTCGCAGCGGTTCCCGCCCTCGCCTTTATCTGGCTGCTCCTGCAGTATGACCGGATCTATCCCGGCCAGAGCCTTCCGGGCCCCGGGGCCCCCACGGGCGGTTTCATCGAAGAAACCCTTCCGTGGATTCCGAACCTCAAGCTTGAATTCGCCTTCCGCATGGACGTCCTGGCGTGGGTGATGTCCTTGCTGGTCCTGGGAGTCGGCGCGTTGGTCCTGGTCTATTGCGCCCGGTACTTCAAGAACAAGGATGCCGACCTCGGCGGGTTCGGGGCCCAGCTACTTGCTTTCGCCGGGGCGATGTTCGGCCTGGTGACGGCGGACGACCTCCTGATGATGTTCATCTTCTGGGAACTCACCACCGTCCTGTCCTATCTGCTGATCGGCTATGCGCGCACCCGCCTTTCCGCGCGGCGCTCGGCTTTGCAGGCCCTCGTGGTCACCACCGCTGGTGGCCTGGCCATGCTCGTCGGCCTCATCATTCTGGCCCAGGCCGCCGGAACATACCGGATTTCGGCGATCATGACTGAAGCGGCCACCCTCGTCACGGGACCTGCGCAAGGTGCGGTTGCTGCCGCCGTCGTACTCATCCTGGTAGGGGCGATTACCAAATCGGCGCTGGTCCCTTTCCACTTCTGGCTCCCGGGTGCCATGGCCGCACCCACCCCGGTGAGCGCCTACCTGCACGCCGCGGCCATGGTGAAGGCCGGTATCTACATCGTCGCGCGCATGGCGCCGGGGTTCAGCGAAAGCCCCTACTGGTTGCCGCTGGTGCTCGGACTGGGCCTGGCAACGATGCTGGTGGGCGGCTACCGAGCGCTCCGGCAGACCGATATCAAGCTCATCCTCGCCTATGGCACCGTCAGCCAGCTCGGCTTCCTCACCATGGTGGTGGGTCTCGGCCAGCCCGACGCCGCACTGGCCGGACTCGCGCTCCTCCTCGCTCACGGACTGTTCAAGGCTTCCCTGTTCCTGGTGGTGGGCATCATCGACCACCAATCCGGCACGCGCGATATCCGCAAACTCTCGGGGGTGTACAAGTCCTCGAGGGCGCTCGCCATCGTGGCGGGGATCTCCGCCGCATCCATGGCTGGAATACCCCCGCTGGCAGGTTTCGTGGCCAAGGAATCCGTGTTCGAAGCGTTCGTCCACTACGGCACAGATCACTCTGGTACTGCGCCTGCTTCCCAACCGTGGGGGCTGGTCCTCCTAGTCGGCTTGGTCCTGGGGTCCATCCTCACGTTCGCTTACAGCGCCCGCTTCATGTGGGGTGCGTTCGCCACCAAGCCGGGCGTGGATCGGACGCCGTTCAAAGCCATCCAGCCATCGTTCCTGGCGGCGCCCGCCATCTTGAGCTTCCTCACCATCGTGTACGGCCTGTGGCCGGATCCGGTGGACGGGTGGATCCAGCCGTATGCCGCGCTCTTTGTAGAACCCGCTGCCGGAACAAACCCAGTCGGACCAACCGGAGCCGGCGCCGGCCACCTTGCGCTGTGGCACGGTCTGACTCCCGCCTTGGGACTGACCGCCGTGACGTTCGCGGCCGGAGTCGTGATGTTCTATGCCCGTAACCTCGTGTCCCGGGCGCAAAGCCGTATCCCGGACTGGGTGGACGGTGATCGCGCCTACCAGCGCACCATCGGGACCTTGGACGACGTCGCCGTCTGGGTCACCGGGCGCACGCAGCGCGGTTCCCTCTACTTCTACCTGGCGGTCATTCTCACCGTGGCTTTCGCCGTTCCGCTTACGGCCCTTATCGTGGCCAACAAGCCGCTCCCGGGCGGTCTCTTTTTGATCGACCCGAATTCGCCGCTCCAGCTCATCGCCGCGGCAGGAATCGTCGTTGGCGCGCTCGCCGCCGTTCGTGCCAACAAGCGCTTCCTCGCCGTGCTGATGGTGTCCGTCACCGGCTACGCCATCGCGCTCATGTTCGCGTTGCAAGGAGCCCCGGACCTCGCCCTAACGCAAATGCTGGTGGAGACCATCATCCTGGTGGCCTTCGTGCTCGCGATGCGCAGCCTCCCTCCGGAGCTCCGGGACCGTACCGGCGGCAAATACCGGGTGGTTCGCGTCATCATCGGTGTGGCGTTCGCGGCCACCATGATCTTCGTCGCGATCTACGCGATGGGCGCCCGCGTTGCCGAGCCTGTGTCGCTCTCCTTCCCCCGGCTGGCCTATGAAGGCGGCGGCGGACTCAACGTGGTCAACGTGACGCTGGTGGACATCCGGGCGTGGGACACCTTCGGTGAGATCTCCGTGCTGGCAGTCGCCGCTACCGGCGTCGCGAGCTTGATCTTTGTCCGCAGCAGGGGTGAGCGCCTCAACAAGGCCGCCACAATTCCCGAGGGCACTGTGGGAAGGCGCGCCGCGGCCGGCGGCAGTTCGCGCGACGACGCCTCGCTGGCACTCGTCCGCAAGTTCGCGGGCTCCCTGACAGACCCCTGGCTAGTGGCCGGCCGAACCCTGGCACCGGAACGGCGTTCCATCATTTTCGAAGTGGTCACGCGGCTGATTTTCCACTCGATGATCGTCTTTTCCGTTTACCTCCTGCTGGCGGGACACAATCTTCCGGGGGGCGGCTTCGCCGGCGGACTCACGGCCGGGCTCGCCCTGACCATCCGCTACTTGGCCGGCGGCCGGTTCGAGTTGCGGGAAGCAGCACCGATCAGCGCCGGCATGCTGCTGGGAACCGGTCTTGCGACGGCGGCCGCGGCAGGCTTCGTCCCCCTGCTTCTGGGCGGCCAAGTGTTCCAAAGCGCCATCATCGAGTTCTGGCTACCGCTGTTCGGTGACATTAAATTCGTGACCTCCACGGTCTTCGACATCGGCGTGTACCTCGTGGTCGTGGGCCTTGCCCTGGATGTGCTGCGCAGCCTGGGAGCCGAGATCGACGAACACTTCGAAGAGACCGCCAGCGGAGACGCGCGGGATTCAGGGGACTCCCGATTCGAAGCGCCCGCCGCCACTGCGACGACGGTAACCACTGCGCCGTCGGCAACCACTTCGCTCGGGAATGGGACCCCATGAGCGTCAACTTGACCTTGTTGATCGTCATGGGAGTGCTCTATGCCTGTGGAATCTATTTGATCCTGGAACGCAGCCTGACCCGCGTTCTCCTGGGGCTCATGCTCCTGGCCAACGCAACCAACCTGCTGATCCTCGCCACGGGCGGATATGCCGGACTTGCCCCGCTGTTCAGCAAATCGACGGATCCGCGCGACTACAACGATCCTTTGCCGCAAGCCTTGATCCTGACGTCGATCGTGATTTCCTTCGCGGTGACGGCATTCATGCTCGGCATCATCTACCGGACCTGGGCCTTGGCGCGCCAGGACGACATCCAGGACGACGCCGAAGACCGGCGGGTCGCGAAGACACCCAGCTTTGACGTCGAAGACGACTCCGTGGTTCCTGAGGAAACGTCCGAATTCCCGGTTACGGCCGTCACCGAAGCAGCCAAGGAAGGGGGCCCCCAGTGAACATCGCCAGCCTGGCGCCGCTCGCCGTCGTACTTCCCATCCTCGGTGCCGCACTGACGTTCGCCCTGAACAGGAACCCACTGGCTCAACGCGCGGTCAGCATCGGTTTGTTGTCCCTGACCTTGCTCCTGGAATGCTGGCTCCTTGCCTCGGTATGGACCACGGGCACCGCATCCGTCACCCTGGGTGGCTGGCAGCCGCCGTTTGGCGTGGTGATGGTGGTGGACCAGTTCTCCTCGCTCATGTTGGTGGTCTCCTCCGTCATCAGCCTCGCGGTGCTGATCTACGCCACCGGCCAAGGCATGGCCGACGGCGACCGCGAGGCACCGGTGTCGATCTTCCACCCGACCTACCTGATCCTGGTAGCCGGTGTCTCGAACGCCTTCCTCACAGGTGATCTCTTCAACCTGTACGTGGGCTTCGAGATCCTTCTGACGGCGAGCTACGTCCTCATGACGCTGGGCGGCACCGGTCCGCGCATCCGCGCAGGGGTCACGTACGTGGTGGTTTCCGTTGTGTCTTCGGTGTTGTTCCTGATCGCCATTGCGATGATCTACGGAGCCACAGGTACCATCACGATGGCGGATCTCGCCATGAAGCTGGCCGAATTGGACCCGGGCACCAGGAACCTGCTCCACGTCATGCTGCTCGTGGCCTTCGGCATCAAGGCTGCCGTGTTCCCGCTGTCCTTCTGGCTGCCCGACTCGTACCCGACCGCACCCGCACCGGTTACTGCCGTGTTCGCCGGCTTGCTCACGAAGGTGGGCGTCTACGCCATGGTCCGCACGGAGACCCTTCTATTCCCCGGCGACACCTTGAATACCCCGTTGATGGTGGTAGCGCTCCTCACCATGCTGGTGGGCATTCTCGGCGCCATAGCCCAGAGCGACATCAAACGATTACTCTCCTTCACCCTGGTCAGCCATATCGGCTACATGGTGTTTGGGCTGGCCATGTCTTCCGTTGCCGGGCTTGCTGCCGCCGTCTTCTACGTGGCCCACCACATCACGGTCCAAACGAGCCTGTTCCTGGTGACCGGCTTGATCGAGCGCCGTGGCGGCAGCTCGTCCGTGGACAGGCTGGGTGGGCTCGCGAAGCTGTCTCCGCTCCTCGCGCTCTTGTTCTTCATTCCGGCCATGAACCTCGCGGGAATTCCTCCTTTCTCCGGGTTCCTGGGG
Organism: Arthrobacter sp. GAS37; assembly: GCF_044908325.1. Classification (NCBI taxonomy): domain Bacteria; kingdom Bacillati; phylum Actinomycetota; class Actinomycetes; order Micrococcales; family Micrococcaceae; genus Arthrobacter; species Arthrobacter sp. GAS37. The sequence goes on along the minus strand of NZ_JBIYDB010000011.1, from coordinate 97,697 downwards.
AAGCTCGGACTCCTGCAGGCAGGCATCGCCCTCGGGACACCGCTGGCCATTACCTTGGTGGTGGGCGGCGTTGTCACCAGCCTCTTGACCTTGCTGGCGATTGCCCGCGTCTGGAACCGCGCATTCTGGCGGAAACCCGAGGACGCGGAATACCCGGCCGCCGTCCTCAAGGACACAGCAGCAGTCGGCCTGCTTCCGCGGACCATGGTGGGGCCAACGGCCGCGCTGGTGATCTTCGGCGTAGCGCTGACCGTCTTCGCGGGTCCGTTGTTCCAATTGGCCGGAAACTCCGCGGAACAGATGCTGGACCGCACGGCGTACATCCATTCGGTGCTCGGCGGGAATGCCAAGGTTCCGGAGATCGCCGCACCCGTGCAGGGAGGTGGGAAGTGAGCCGCAAGCGGATTTCGTTTCGCACCGAGTTGCCCCTGCTGGTCTGGCTGGTGGTCGTCTGGGGTGCGCTCTGGCGGGACTTCAGCCCGGGCAACTTGTTGTTCGGTGCGCTGATCGCGGTGGTCGTGGCCAGGGTCTTCTACTTGCCTCCCGTAGAGCTCAGCGGGCGTTTCAACGTGTTGCGCGCCATTCCTTTCGCCGCCGTGTTCCTTGGCAAAGTGGTGGCCGCGAGCTTCCAGGTCATGTACCTGGCGGTCTTCCGAGGGCCTTCGGTAACCAACGCCGTGGTCGCAGTTCCTCTGCGCAGCCATTCCGACCTCATGGTGACCGCCACAGGGCACGTTATTTCGCTGATTCCGGGTTCTTTGGTGGTGGAGGTGGACCGTTCCACGTCCACGCTCTACATCCACGGGCTCAATGTCCGCAACGATGTGGACACCGCCAAGCTGCGCAAGGAAGTCCAGGATACGGAGGCCTCGCTGATCCGGATCATGGGTACCCGCGCCGAAATGGACGCACTCCAGGCCGAAGGCTGGCCTGCAACGAGGGGAGCTGGTTCGTGAAAGACATCGTGCTCATCGTCACGGCGGTGATTCTTAGCCTGGCGGCGGCAGGCGCGATCTACAGGATCGCCGTCGGGCCTTCCCTGCTGGACCGCGTGCTCGCCTCAGATGTGCTGCTCGCCATACTGGGCGCCGCGCTGGCCATCGACATGGCCGTCAACAGACACCTCAACAACCTCGTGCTGCTCGTCGCACTGACGCTGATCGGGTTCGTTGGCTCGGTGACGGTGGCCCGCTTCGTGGCCGATCGGAGAGGACAAGTCAATGACTCCTAATGCCACGGGAGTTGATGCCGTCATCGATGCCGTCACCTCGGTACTGCTGATTGTTGGTGCGCTGATGTCATTGGGCGCCGCAATCGGCCTGTTGCGTTTCCCGGACCTCATGAGCCGCATGCACGCAGCTACCAAGCCGCAAGTGCTGGGGCTGTTCCTTGTCTTGGCGGCCATCGGGCTGCAGATGCGCGAATGGTGGGTATGGCCGATCCTGGCTGTCGCATGGATCTTCCAACTGCTGACCGTGCCCGTGTCCGCACACATGGTGGGCCGCGCAGGCTACCGGACCAAGCACCTCCACCCTGAGTTGCTCAGCACCGACGAACTCGAGGCCGTGGTGCTGCGGGCTGCCGGTCAGCGGGCGGCGGAGAAAGCTCAAGAAGCGGACTCGGCAATGCCCCACACCGGGAACGGCCGCAACGGCGGGGGCGCGAACGGCGGGGGCGCGGGCGCCAACGGCGGGCCGTCAGCCTAGACGATGTCCTGCGTCTTCGAGAAGCGCGAGATGGCGCGCTGGGTACTGCGGCTTGCGAAAACCTGGATGACAGCGCTGACAGTCGCCGAAATCAGGGCGAAGGTCAGTGCCGAGCGCAGGCTTGCCTCCATGTCATCGTGACCCTTGGGAGGCTTCTTGCCGGTGGACTTTTCCCACAACGCATTGACGAGCTTGGTGCCGACAAAGCCTGCGCCGATGCTCACGCCAGTGCCGAGCAGTTTGATGAGGAGGTTCATTCCGGGACTCCTTGCGGGAGGAAACAGGACCGTCCCCAGCCTAACCCCACTTCAGGGCTGTTCCGGAGCAACGGATGGCGGTTGGCGCCTCAGCCGGAAGAACTCCTCCAAGGCTCCGGGCTTTGGACGGACGGGCACGATGTCACGGTCCTCGGCCAGGATCGCTTCCACCGTGCCGAGGGCGAGTAGCTCATCCAGCAGCGCCAGCGTGGGCGGCATGAGCTTGAGGGTTCCGGCGGCTTCGGCATCCAGGATTCCGCGGACCGGCATCCACAAGGACGATGACGCTTCCGTGGTTTGGTGCTTTGGTTCGGCACCGGAAAGCGGGCAGGCAAGGTAGAAGTATGTGTCGAAGCGCTTGGGCTGGTCTGCCGGTGTGACCCAGTTGGCCCACGGGCGGAGGGTGGCGGCGTCGAGCTTCAGCCCGGCCTCTTCGAACACCTCGCGCTGCGCGGCCGCCAGTACCCGGCCGGCGTTGAACCCGGCGGAAGTGGGCTCGACGGCGATGCTGCTCCGGTGCCATGCGGCGGCGTGCCGCTCGACGACGTCGTCCGCGAAGTCCCAGCCGGAGCTGTCCACGTGATCCACCCGTCCGCCCGGAAAGACAACCATGCCCGCGGCGAAATCCATCGTGCTTACCCGGTGCTGAACGAAAACTTCCAGGCCGCGCCCGGCATCCGCGGGAACCTCCGGGCCTGACTGAATCGTGTGAACGGGGGCCTCGCGGACGAGGATCACGCTTGCGGCGAGCCTAGGTTCGGCCACCGTGGTGCTGTTCGCTTCGACAATGCCTGCCAAGACTGCTCCTTTGCCCGCTTGCTGCGTCACATTCTGCTGGATCATTCTCCCAGTTTCTGTACGCGCCCGCGCCATTCCGGGCCTGCCTGTGCTCACCCGGCGAATGATCCAGCAGAATCCGTCGTTACGCGTTTTGGCACAGCGCCCGCAACCCCGCCAAGGTGTAAACTGAACCACGCCCAAAAGGGTGGATTGATAACGACAGGGGAGCGCCGCCGTCGGGCTCGCAGCAATGCGGCACGGAGGACGGGCGCTGAGAGTGCGGACAGCCGCAGACCCTCGAACCTGATCCGGCTAGTACCGGCGCAAGGGAGTCGAGTTCTCATAGTGCCCGGACCGGCGCGGCGGAAGCCGCTCGCAGGCAACCGGAACACTTTCCCCTCCTGTTCTTCAGGAGGACAAAATGACTGGTATTTCTGCAAGGCCGGGCCTCACCAAGCCTGGTTACAACTGGCGCGTCGTGGACATCGTCGTGGCCGCACTGATCTCCATCGCCGGTGGCGTGATCTTCTGGGCATGGGACCAGATGGCTCTGGTTGTCACGCCCGTCACCGCCGGCTACCCTCCGCTGGGCGGCCTGATCGCTGGCGGTTGGATGATTCCGGCAGTGCTGGGCATGCTCGTTGTCCGCAAGCCCGGTGCGGCAATTTTCTGCGAAATGGTGGCCGCCACCAGCGAGCTCATCATGGGTAACCAGTACGGCACCACGGTCCTGATCTCGGGCCTGCTCCAGGGCCTCGGCGCGGAACTCATTTTCCTGGCCTTCATGTACAAGAAGTTCAACCTGCCGGTGTCCCTGCTGGCCGGTGCCGGCGCGGGCCTGTTCTGCGGGTTGAACGATTCCTTCCTGCCGTGGGGCTGGAACATCGCCTACGAGGTCGGCGACAAGCTCGCGTACATCGTGTTCTGCACGATCTCTGGTGCCGTCATCGCCGGTGCCCTGGCCTGGATCGCGACCCGCGGCCTGGCCAAGACCGGTGTCCTGAGCGCGTTCGCGTCCCGCAAGGCCGCCTCGGAGCCCGTCTTTTCCTGATGCCAAGTCCTGATTCCGGCACCCCTGCTGTGGTGCGACCCGCCGCCATTTCCGCGCAAGGGTGGGGCTGGCGGCACGCTGGCCGCACCACGCAGGCCATCCACGCCCTGGACCTGGACATCCGTCCAGGCGGGCGTGTGCTCCTGCTTGGCCCCTCGGGCGCGGGCAAGTCGACGCTCCTGCATGCCCTGGCGGGCGTTCTGGGCGAGGACGGTGACGACGCCGACGAGACCGGCTCGTTGCTGGTGGACGGTGTTTCGCCGAAGGCCCAGCGGGGCCGTGCCGGACTCATGCAGCAGGACCCCGAAACCCAGGTGGTGCTTTCCCGGCTGGGCGACGACGTCGCTTTCGGCGCCGAGAACCTTTGCGTGCCGCGGGAAGAGATTTGGAAACGCGTCCATGAAGCGCTCGACGACGTCGGGCTGCGGAACAGTGCCAGCGGCGACTTTGCGCTCGACCACCCGACGTCGGCGCTCTCGGGCGGGCAGAAACAGCGCCTTGCGCTCGCCGGCATCCTGGCCATGCGGCCTGGCTTGATCCTCCTGGACGAGCCGACCGCCAACCTGGACCCGGCTGGCGTGCTCGAGGTCCGCGATGCCGTGGGCCGCTGCCTGGACAAGACCGGCGCCACCTTGGTGGTGGTGGAGCATCGGGTCTCGGTCTGGAAAGACCTTGTGGACCGGATCGTGGTCCTCCAGCCGGGCAGATCCTCCTCCACGGGAGGGTCGACGCCAGGGGTGCTTCTGGACGGCGATCCGGACACCGTTCTGGCTCAAGCAAGGGACATGCTCACTGCTGCGGGCGTCTGGGTGCCCGGGTACGTGCCGGCCACCCGGCCACGTTCGGGCACGGCCGCCGGCTCCGGAACAGCAGCCGGCTCCGGGGCGAGGAGTGGGGGAGAGCTGCTGCTCGCTACCCAGGAGCTCGCGGTGTCCCGCGAAAGGCCGCGGCGCCGGGGGTTCAAAACCATCCTGCCCCTTCCTGTGCAGGCCGGACTCGACGCCGAGGTGCTCGCCGGGCAGGCGCTGACCATCACCGGCCCCAACGGTGCCGGAAAATCGACCTTCGCTTTGACCCTCGCGGGCTTGTTGGCGCCGGTGTCCGGCACAGTGACTGCCGCCGTCGGGCTCAGTGAAGGCGCCGGCACCGACCCTTTCAAGTGGAAGGCCCAGCAGCTGATCTCCCGGATCGGGACCGTGTTCCAAGAGCCCGAGCACCAGTTCGTCACCGGCCGCGTGCTCGACGAGCTCATGTTCGGCCCCAAGCACCTTGGCCATGGCGAGGAGCGAGTGGACGAATTGCTGGAGCGGCTGCGTCTGGGGCATCTCGTGGACGCCAATCCGTACACGCTCTCCGGGGGCGAAAAGCGGCGGCTATCCGTGGCCACGGTGCTCGCCGCGCACCCCCGCGTCCTGGTGCTGGACGAACCCACCTTCGGCCAGGACGCGAACACTTGGGCCGAGCTTGCGTCGTTCCTGTCCGAACTGCTCGACGCCGGCACATCCGTGGTTTCCGTAACCCACGACCAGGAATTCAGCTCCGTCCTGGGCGGCACCGAGATGCGGCTCGAGCCTGCGCTCCGAGGCGCGGCCCGGCAGGAAGCGGGTGCGGCATGAGGGAAACCCTGACCCTGCGCGGTAACAACGCCCTTCTCACTCGCGCGAATCCGCTGGCCAAGTTCGTGTCGGTCTTCCTGATCACCTTGGTGTTGGCGCTGTCCATTGACCTGGTGTCCGCCTCGACGGCGCTCCTCGGCGAACTGGCGCTATTCCCCCTCGCGGGGCTCACCGTGCGCTTGCTGTGGCAGCGCGGCTGGCCCCTGATCATCGCGGCGGCGCTGGGCGGCTGGAGCACCGCGATCCTGTCGGCTGACAGCGGCAGGATACTGCTCGACGTCGGGATCTGGTCTATCAGCGAAGGCTCGCTGCAGCTGGGACTCGGCTTCATGCTGCGCGGCTTGGCGATCGCGTTGCCGGCCATCCTCCTGATGAGTTGCACCGACCCCACCGACCTCGCCGATGCCCTGGCGCAGAAGGCGAAACTGCCGCACCGTTTTGTCTTGGGTACCTTGGCCGCGCTGCGGCTCGTGGGGCTCATGGCGGAGGAGTGGCAGACTATCGGTATGGCACGGCGCGCGCGGGGTGTCGGCTCGCACGGGAGCCCGCCGCAACGCTTCAAGGCCATGCTCGGCCAAAGCTTCGGGCTGCTGGTCCAAGCGATCCGTCGGGCGTCCCGCTTGGCTGTGACCATGGAGGCGCGAGGCTTCGGCGGTGGACGGCGGACCTGGGCGCGCGAATCCACCTACAGCCGCCTGGACGTCTGGGTTCTGGCTGGCGGGTTGGTCATCGCAGCCACGGCCGTGCTCGCGGCCCAATGGGCAGGGACGTGGCACTTCGTCTGGCTGAAGCAGGGTTAGAGATTCGGTGAGTCTTTCGAAAGCAAGATTTAATACTCAAATGAGAAAAGATTCTTGAATTGCCTTCCTGGCCGCCATACGCTTGATGCGAGAGTTTGAAACGCCCGCATCGGAGGAGTGGCAGCATGGGATCGACATTGCAGAAAGCGCCAAGGCAGCAAGGATTGCGCCCCAGGCGACCGCTCGCGGTCGCGTCCACTGGCGACCACTGCCCGGTGAGCGGGACGTGGGTGGCGGAGGGCGAAGAGATGCGACCGCAGCGTTTCTTCGAGGGAAACATCATGCCTCCCGTGCAGGACGCGTCCGTGGTGTGGAGGCTCGCCGAAGCCGCCTCCCCTTGGCATGTACTCGTATAGAGCCGGACTGGAGCACGGGCTACAACTGGGCGCGAGCCTGGGAGGACGAGGCCGCGGCGTGGAACAGGAGGGACCGCGAACGCCGTCCGAGCGTCGTCCACTAAGCGCCGCTGAGGATGATGAGCTAGTCCGGATTCGGCAGTCTTTGGTGGCGGCCCGTTTGGTTCGGGCCCGCATCGACAGCAGCATCAGGACACTGCTGCGCGTTCGTGGAGAACGGGTGGCACTGGCGTTGGCGGACCGGCTTCCAGTGACCGGCATTGCGGCAGCTTCTGGAATAAAGCGCATTGAGGTCAAGCGGGTGGGCATCGGCTACCTGGAGCTGCCTTTTAGCGGACTTGGACACGATGTCCACATGCTCGGTCTCAATGGCGTCGCGCGGGCCCTGGCGGCCGCGATGGATGAGAAGTCCAGGTGCGAGGAGCGGATGCAGGCTGCAGTCCTTATGGCCCTGCGCAGCGGGATGTTGGATGTTTTTGCTGTGGCATCCCTGACGGGAACCACGGCGGAGAGGATTCGCGAGACGGTGCGTGGTGCTAAATTGCCAACGTGTATCGCACGAAACGACTAGCATGCGGCAAATACGGCGTGTTGCGCCACAAAATGGGCTCCAGTAGACCATTTGTGATATTTATTGGTCATGACGCAACCGACTGCCGAACACGTAGGTCTCCTTCTTCGCGACGCCCGCGGCGAAAAGGGTTGGACACAGGGACAGCTAGCTTCGGAACTCGGCACCAGCCAAAGCGCCATTGCCCGGATGGAACAGGGCAAGCAGAACCTCAGCCTCCGCATGATCGAGCGCCTTGAGTCGATCTTCGGGCGAACCATCGTCAAAGTCGGCAAACGGCAGATGACCCACTTGCGCGTGGAGGGCGGACGCACGCTCTCCGGCTCGGTGGACGTCAACAGCAGCAAGAACGCCGGCGTCGCACTGCTTTGCGCGAGCCTCATCAATCGCGGCACCACCACCTTGCGTCGACTTGCCCGGATCGAAGAGGTCAACCGGATCGTCGAGGTCTTGACCTCGATCGGTGTCGAGTGCACCTGGCTGAACGGCAACGATCTGCGCATCCGCCGCCCCGAGACCCTGGACCTCGCCTCCATGGACGTGGAGGCCGCTCGCCGCACGCGCAGCGTGATCATGCTGCTGGGCCCCCTCCTCGATGAGGCGGCCTCGTATCAACTGCCCTACGCCGGCGGATGCGATCTCGGGACTCGAACCGTGGAACCGCACATGCAGGCGTTGCGGCAGTTCGGACTCTCGGTGGAGGCCAAGTCCGGCTTCTATTCCGTGCAGGCCCCACCGGCCGACGGCGACCACCGCACCTTCGTGCTCACGGAGCGCGGTGATACCGTGACGGAGAATGCCATCATGGCCGCCGCACACCGCAGCGGTACCACCGTGATCCGCAATGCCAGCCCCAATTACATGGTGCAGGACCTCTGTTTCTACCTTCAGGGACTCGGCGTGGTGATCGACGGCATCGGAACAACCACCCTGAAGATCACGGGCCGCCCGGCGATCGACGTCGACATTGAGTACTTCCCGTCCGAAGACCCGATTGAGGCCATGAGCCTCATCACCGCGGGCATCGTGACCAACTCGGAGGTCACCATCTGCCGGGTCCCCATCGAGTTCATGGAGATCGAACTGGCCACGCTTGAGCAGATGGGCCAGCAGCTCGACATCTCCGGCGAGTACTTTGCGCGCAACGGACGGACGCGCCTCGTGGATGTCACCACCAAGCCATCACGATTGCGTGCCCCGGAGGACAAGATCCATCCGATGCCGTTCCCCGGGCTGAACATCGACAACTTGCCGTTCTTCGCGGTCATTGCCGGCAACGCCGAGGGCCAGACCATGATCCACGACTGGGTCTACGAGAACCGGGCAATCTATTTGACGGAGCTCAACAAGCTCGGCGCCCAGGTTCAACTGCTCGATCCGCACCGCATCTACGTCAATGGCCCCACCAAATGGCGCGGCGCGGAAGTCGGATGCCCCCCGGCGCTCCGACCCGCAGCTTGCCTGCTGTTGGCCATGCTGGCGGCCCGGGGCACGTCCGAATTGCGCAACATCTACGTGATTGAGCGCGGATACGAGGACCTGGCCGAGCGGCTCAACACCATCGGTGCCAAGATCGAGTACTTCCAAGACTGACGACGTCGGATTTTGCACGATCATTCGCCGCAGCTGGCTAGCAAACCGCGGAATCGTCGAGCCAGACTATTTGTCCAGCGGAATGATTGTGCAGAATCCTTCACCCGCGAGGGCAGCCGCGTTCCAGCATTGCTCGGATTTCCCGGAGAACGGCGTCCGGATTGTTCCATATTTGTTCGGGTGGGTAGCTCAACACCGCGTAACCCTGGGTTTGCGCGACGTTGGACCGGCTCATGTCCCTGCGCCAGGCTTCGCGTGAACCGTGGAATTGGAAGCCGTTGATCTCAACAACGAGCCAGCCTTCGATCAGGAAGTCCACCCGCCCGACGCAGGCGATCTGGACTTGGCGGCGGAACTTGAACCCCGCTGATTCGAATAGGAGTCGCGCGCTGATCTCTGGTACCGACTCCGACAAACCGTCAGCCTTTGCCAGGCGCATCCGGGCGGCTCCGTAGTATTTTGCAGTCAATTCGGACTCAAGAACGGCCCTTGGTACACCGTGATGCTGGATGGCAGACTGCGCCATGGCTATGGCGTCTACTTCGCTGAGGCATGTCAGTCCGTGAATAACGGTGTCCTCAAGGCTAGCGATGGGCAGATTTTGGTCCGGTTCGAATCGAAGGCGGCCATGCCTGGCGAAGTGTCGGCCGCGGTGATGTTTGCTGACCAGATGTGGGCTCCCCGGCCGGTCCTTGAGCCAAAGCTGGTAACGGGAGGCGCTGGATGCGCAGGTCAGGAGTGAATTGTCGATGATGGCCTGCAGAAATTCGGGGTCCGCGTCCGGTAAGGCCCAGACACCTTTGCGCGGTTGGACAGCTCCGGCAGAAGCCAATCCGCGCACAGCGCGCTCGGAGTAGCCCTCCCGGCGTAGCAAGCCAACCCGGGCTACTCCGCCGAGCGATTTCAAGAATTCCAACGGGTCCATGGATCGAGCTAGCCACGATTCCGGCCCTCTTTGGCCCGGGAAATGACTCTATGTGGACAGACCGGGCTGTGGAGGAGCGGTCCGGCGTCGGATTTCGCACGATGATTCGCCGCAGCTGAGGGACCGGTCACGGAATCGCGCGCCTCGGAAGTTCATCCAGCAGAATGATCCAGCAGAATCCTTCGGGGGGGGCCGCAAAATCCCGAGCTGTCTTGGCGAGGCTGCCATGGCGCACAATTGATCCGTGCGCACTTTTGGTGTGGAAGAGGAATTGCTGATCGTCGATCCCGTGACCGGCGAGCCGCTCGCCCTTGCCGACGCGCTCCTCTCGGGGCCCGCCAACGACGGCCCGGCCCAGGACGGCCCCGAAGCCGGTCCGCCCCTTGAAGAGATCGACGGCCCTGATACCGGCCTAAGCCACGAGCTCAAGCTTGAACAGATCGAAACCCAGACCCGGCCATGCCGCAGCTACGCCGAGCTCCTGCACCAGATCCGCAGGGCCCGGGGCCTCGCGAGCCACGCCGCACGGCGCCACGGCGCAAGGATCGCCGCGTTGGCCACATCACCGGTGGACGCCGCATTGCACACCACTCCGGATCCCCGGTACGCCATCATGCTCGAACGCTTCGGCATCACCGCGCACGAACAGCTCACGTGCGGATTCCACGTCCACACTTCGATCGAGTCCCCCGAGGAAGGCGTGATGGTCCTGGACCGCATCCGGGACAAGCTCGCTGTCTTCACCGCGATCAGCGCCAATTCGCCGTACTGGCGGGGCCTGGCTACGGGTTTTGAGAGCTACCGGACGCAGGCGTGGAACCGCTGGCCGTCGTCGGGGCCGTCAGCCATCTTCGGTTCCTTGGCTTCCTACCGGCGAGTTGTCTCGAGGCTCATCGAAACGGGAGTGTTGCTGGACGAGGGGATGGTTTACTTCGACGCCAGGCTGTCGCGGCACGTTCCCACCGTGGAGGTCCGGGTGGCCGATGTCTGCCTCCGGGCCGAGGATGCGGCGCTCATCGCGGTGCTCGTCAGGGCCTTGGTTGAGACTTCTGTTCGTGAGTACCATGCCGGAATAGAGCCGGCGGCCGTGCCTACGGCGCTTTTGCGGATGGCGTCCTGGCAGGCAAGCAACTTTGGACTCCGCACCGAACTGCTGGACTTCGGAACCTTCCGCCCGGAGCCCGCCGCGGACGTCGTCTGGTCGTTGGTGGAGTATCTGGAACCTGTGCTCGCCGAACAGGGTGAATTCGACTTGGTCCAGACCGGCGTGGCAGCCATCCTGGGCCGCGGCAACGGCGCTATCGAACAGCGTGGTGTTGCCGGGCGCTGGAGCGAGACCAACGGGGGCGCGCCCGACGCCGCCGGGTTGGCCGCCGTCGTCGAGCACGCCGTTCAGATCACGATGCGCTCGGAGAGGGACGAGAGCGACACCAAGCCGCAGCCCGTCCTCACCTGGGTGCGCCAGGACTGGCGCGAAGCGCCGGGTTAACCCGCCGGGCTAGACCTGCTTGAGGGCCCGCTCCAGGTCCCCGATGAGGTCGCCCACATCCTCCAGCCCCACCGAAAGCCGCACGACGCCGTCGCTCAGGCCAATGGCCGCGCGGCCTTCCGGACCCATGGCGCGGTGCGTGGTGGTGGCGGGGTGGGTGATGAGGGACTTTGAGTCGCCGAGGTTGTTCGAGATGTCGATGACGGCGAGACCGTCCAGCAGCGCGAAGGCGGCCTCTTTCGCCGATCGCCCCGCAGAGGGGAGCAGCTCAAAGGTGAGCACCGTTCCGCCGGCCTTCATTTGCTTCGCGGCCAGCTCGTACTGCGGGTGCGACTTCAGCAACGGGTACTTGACCCAACTGATGGCCGGCTGATCCTCAAGCCATTCGGCGATCCGCAACGCAGACGCCGAGGAGTGGTTGACGCGCAGCGCCATGGTCTCCAGGCCTTTGGTCAGGACCCAGGCGTTGAACGCGGAAAGCGACGGACCGGTGTGCCGCATGAGCTGCTTGACGGGACCGTCGATGAACTCCTTGGTGCCCAGGATCGCTCCGCCCAGGACCCGGCCTTGGCCATCGATGTGCTTGGTGCCCGAGTAGACAATCACGTCTGCGCCGAGATCGCCGCAGCGCTGCAGCAGGGGAGTGGCAAAGACGTTGTCGACGACGACGGTGGCGCCCGCCGCGTGAGCGAGCTCGCTCACCGCCGCGATGTCCACGATTTCCTGCATGGGGTTCGACGGCGACTCGAAGAAGACTGCCGTTGTCGGCTCGGACAACGCGGCACGCCACTGGTCCAGGTCCGGTCCGTCGACGAAGACGGTCTCGACGCCCCAGCGCGGCAGGATCTCGTTGAGGATCACGAAACAGGAACCGAAGAGCGAGCGGGCGGCGACCACGCGGTCACCAGCAGCCAGCAACGCACCGAGGGCGGTGAAGACAGCAGACATGCCCGACGCCGTCGCGAAGCACGCTTCGGTGCCTTCCAACAGGCGGAGGCGCTCCTGGAAGGTGGCTACGGAGGGGTTGCCGTAACGGGAGTAGACGAAGCGCTCGTCCTCGCCCGTGAATGCGCGCTCTGCGGCTGCGGCGGACTCATAGACGAATCCGGAGTTCAGGAAGACGGCCTCGGACGTTTCTTGGAAGTTGGTGCGGTCAAGACCGCCGCGGACTGCCTGGGTATCAGGGCTCCAGCCGGCGGCGTCAGGATTGAAAGTCACTTAGATGTTCCCCAGGTTCGTCGGAAGTCCACGGTTTTTCCAGCCGTTCACGGTTCGCTCGCCGTAGCGGTCCGGTTCGCCCTCAAAGCCCTCGAGGACGTTGTAGGCGGTGTAGCCGGCCTGGGTTGCGGCGATCGCGGCGGCGATGGAACGCTGGCCGGAGCGGCAGAGGAAGACCAGCTCGGTGCCGTCCGTCTCCGGAGCCTGTTGCGTCAGTTCTTCGATGAAACGCGTGTTGGGGATGCCGCCGGCCAGGTTCCACTGGATGAACAGGGGATCGTTTTCCGTGGCTTTGGTATCAGGGATCCCGATGTGTGCCCACTCGCCTTCGGTGCGGACGTCCACGAGGATGGCGCCTTGCTCGAGCTTGGCCCAAGCGTCGTGCGGGCTGAGGTCGCCTGCGTAGCTCATGCGTGGCCCTCGCCGTCGAACTCTTCGTCAAGCTGGTCCACCGCATTGGCAACGGCGGCATCCGCGCTCGCGATCGCCGCGGGCAGGACGATGGCCTGTGCCACGATCACGTCGGTGCCGTTGAAGGTCGCGGACGGGCTCCCGTGCAACACGTATCCCTCCGCGAGGGCGGTGGAGATCCGCTCGCAGAATTCCTTGGTGTCAGGGCCCGTGATGAGACGGTAGGAGAGTTTTTCTTCGGTGGGTTCAGGCATTGGTGCTCCTCAGTCACGCTTGCAGTTCGAAAGTGTCGATACGCCGAGTAGTCACCTGAGGCACCCCGCCGGAGAGAGGGTTGCCGACCAGCAAGTCAGGGCTTCGCGCTGGTGCTCATTACTCAAGAAGAAAATAACATCCACGACGGCGGCCTGCATCACCGGCCGTCGTCATGTTCCGTAACCGGACGGCAGTCGGCGGGGCCCACGCCCGTGGGTGGGCCCACGCTGGCGAGGGCCCCGGGTTGAGCTTGCGAAGGCTGGGAGCCAGTGGGTGGGCCCACGCTGGCGAGGGCCCCGGGCTGAGCTTGGGAAGGCTGGGAGCCAGTGGGGAAGGGCGTGATTAGCTAACGCCGCATGAAGAGTGCTGTCTTCGCGTTCATGGCGCTCGCCGCGAGTTCATAAAACACGACGATCAGTCCGAGCACTTGGCCAGCATCCGCTACCGTGCATTCGACCGAGCGGTCGCTCGTGCGTCGCGCACCCGGAATCGACATTGCAAGCTCGGCGGCGTTTGCCGTCGGCATATCCACAGCAACCGTGAACTGTGTCGGCAGTTCCGGAACGGTGAGAGTTGCCGCGTTACGGACGACGCGCGCCGCGGCTTCGCGAATGGCGTCGCGAGCCACGGAAGGCGCAACCGATGCGGTGGAAGTGTAGCCGTGCGCGACTTTGACCTCGACTACCTCGACTCCCGCGAACTGCTCCCGTGCGATACGGCAGATCACGTCATCGCCGCTGACGAGCCCGACGGGTACACCGAGCGAGGTCGCATACATGGCGTTGACCTCGGCCTCCGAGACCACCGCGCCGTTCACCCGTACCTCCGTGAAGTGGCTCGAAAAGGTGTGCGCAAGCACGCCGTATTCTCCTGCGGGGGCGTGATAGCCGATGAACAAGGCGACGTCGCAATCCGCGGTGAGTCCCTCGGCCATGCACTGTGCCTTCGGACTGCCGAACACGACGATGGCCCGGGGGTCGAGAAGCTCGTGAATCAGGTTGTCCATTGTGCCGTGCGAATCGTTGATGACAACCTCATCCGCACCCCCGTCGAAGGCACCCGCGATTGCGGCGTTCGCCTCGAGCGTCATCAATTCTTGCGCACGTGGATAGCCATAGCCGCCGCGGGCGACCTGGTCAAACGTCGCGACGCCGGCGACGCCCTCCATGTCGATCGAGATGAATGTCTTGACGCTCACGAGCTCTCCTTCGAATGTGGGGCGCGCAGGCGGGACTGCGCTCATGGAACCTCAGTATTGCGGCTACACACCTAACCGCGCCTGGGTCAGAGCAACCAAACAAGGCTTCAGCATTGTGCGATCGGACGAAGTGCGGGGGCGGTGGAGCGTCGATTGTAGAGGGACAAGACACCAGTGGACTCACCGCCACGAGAAGGGGAATCACCGTGACGAGCAACACCTCTACGAACCGCCCGCTTGAGCTCGAAGATATCGCGCGCTTCGTTGTGCCAGCCGAGACCGCCATCTCCCCAGATGGCACGCTCGTGGTCTTCACACGCACGGAAACCTTGAACGGCAGGGCGCACAGCTCACTCTGGGCGGTCAGCGACGGCTCCGAGGCTCGCCCCCTGACGAGCGGCCCGGCCGATTCCGCGCCGCAATTCGTTCCCGATGGCTCCGCAGTTCTCTTCCTGCGAGCATCCGCTGGACCAGCCCAGGTGTACCTACTGCCAATCGGAGGCGGCGAAGCGCGGGCACTTAGCGGCGCCGCGGACTTCCCCCGGGGTGTTGCGGCTGCGCGCGTCAGCCCCGACGGCCTCCGCCTCGCCATCACCGCAGCAGTTTCGCGCAACGTAACGGTACCCGCGGTGGAAGAGCCGATCGTGATCGACAGGCTCGGCTTCAAGACCGATGGGGTCGGCTGGAACGCAGCCGTTCGGATGCACCTCTTTGTGAGTGAGATCGCATCCGGCCGAGTGCGCCGCCTTAGCGACGGCGATTGGAATGCGAGCGAGGCAAACTGGTCGCCCGACGGCCTGCTGATCGCCTTTACGGCCGCCATCGAACCTGGCAGTGACGTCGATTGGACGAGCGGCGCCTACGTGCTCGACGTCGACGCCAAAATGCCGCTGCCGCGCCGCATAGGCCAGGCCAACAGCGTCAGCGGGGCGCTAGCATGGTCACCGGATGGTGGCTCCGTGATCGCGGTCGGGAATCCCGCCCCGCGCATCGGGAATGCCGAGCTCCTCCGTCTTTACGTCGGCACGGATGTGGCCGACACCTCGTTAACTGCCCCGCTCGACCGCAATGTCATGGCTGGCTTCCCGGGCTACCCAGGCGGGCGCCCAACGTTTCGTGCCGACGGCTCCGAGATCCTCTACTGCCCACGAGACCGTGGCTGGACGCAGCTGCACGCGGTCGCCCCCGACGGCACGAACTCACGGGCACTGGTCGCAGGGCCCCACCGGGTGGTGTCTGCTCTGTCCGTTGCGTCTGCTTCCGCACATGTCGCCTTCGTGCTCACGACCCAGCAGAGCCTGGGTGAGGTTGCGACGCTCGACCTGGCGACGGGAGTCCTCACGGTGCTCACGAGATTGCGCGAGAGCACCCTCGCCGGCATCGGGCTGTTCGAGGCCGAAGAACGCGAGTTCACAATCACGGATGGCACGCGCGTTCATGGTTGGTTGCTCTCGGCCCCGGAGACGGATGGCGCGGCGCCCCTGCTGCTCGACATTCACGGCGGTCCGCACAACGCCTGGAGCGGCGTCGCTGACGGCGTTCATCTTTACCACCAGGTCTTGGCGGCGAAGGGCTGGCGCATCCTTATGGTGAACCCACGCGGCTCGGATGGCTACGGGGACGCCTTCTACCGGGCCGTAAACGGGGGCTGGGGCACCGCCGATGAACGCGACTTCCTCGAGCCGATCGACACGCTCGTTGCCGAGGGCCTCGCCGACCCCGATCGCCTCGCCGTGACCGGTTACAGCTATGGAGGCTTCGGTACCTGTGCCCTCACGGCAGCGACCACGCGATTTGCCGCGGCCGTCGCCGGTGGCCTGATCTGCAACTTCTCCAGCATGGCGGCCGATGGTGAGCACGCCGCGTACTTCTCCGAGATGAGCACCGGGGTTGCGCCGCTCGGCCACTACCGCGAGCTTCTCGACGCCTCGCCGATCGCTCGGGTCACCAATGTCACAACGCCGACCCTCATTTTGCACGGAGCCGAGGACGCATCCTGTCCCGTCGGGCAGGCAGAGGAATGGTTCAAGGCCCTGCGCCTCGCCGAGGTACCAGCTCGCCTTGTTGTCTACCCGGGCGGGAGCCACCTGTTCATTCTGGACGGCCCGATCGAGTATCGCATCGACTACAGCCGCCGTCTCATCGAGTGGCTCGAAAGCTACGCGCGACCCGTCTCGCGCGCGCGGCCGCGTGGTCTCACCTCCGCCGGCCGCGGCGCCAGCTTCTGGCGCCGTCGCCTAGGCGTTCTCCGCACGCGCTACGGGGTCACGGCTGCGCAGTTCGGTATCGTCCGGCTCAACGAGAACGGCACCCCGATCGAGTGCACCACGGCGAGCTCGGGAGTACTCGACACCGGCTCTGGTGTATCCACGACGGACGACGCGCTTTTCCAGATCGGCTCGATCACCAAGGTCTGGACAACGGTCCTCATCATGCAACTCGTCGACGAGGGGCGCCTGGAGCTGGATGCGCCGGTGCAGAGCATTCTGTCCGATTTCGCCCTCGCGGATCACGCCACCGCTGCCGCCGTCACCGTGCGGCACCTGCTGATTCACACGAGCGGCATCGACGGGGACCTCTTCACCGACACCGGCCCTGGCGACGACTGCGTCGAGCGCTACGTCGAGTCACTGAAGAGCGCCAAGCAGGTGCACCCGATCGACGAGCGTTTCTCGTACTGCAACGCAGGCTTCGTCGTCGCGGGACGGATCATCGAGGTGCTGCGAGGCTCCACCTGGGACGCGGCGCTACGCAAGCACATCATCGCCCCGATGGGACTCGAACACACAATCACCCTGACCTCGGACGCCCCACGCTTCGCCACCGCAACGGGCCACTCCGGTTTCGGCGATGCAGCCCAGCCGGTTTCGACTTGGCCGATCACGCGCTCCATGGGGCCAGCCGGCCTGATCACGGCGAGCATCGGCGACCTGCTCAGCTTCGCCCAGACCTCGCTCCGTGGCGGTGTCGCTCCCAACGGCACACGCATTCTCTCCGCCGAATCGGCCAGAGCCATGCTCGAGGAGCAGGTGAGCCTGCGCGCAGTGTCGCCCGCGACCGTTGGCTGGGGGCTCGGTTGGTTCCTCGAAGACTGGAAGGGAACATTCGTCTACGGACACGATGGTGGCACCATCGGCCAACGCGCCTATCTGCGGGTCTTCCCGGAGGACGGTTTCGTGCTCGCGCTGCTGACCACGGGAGGCCAAGCGGATGGTCTCTACCGAGAATTGTTCGGCGATGCCGCTAGTGCCGTCTCGGCGGCGCGGATTCCGGATGCCCTGCAGGCGGACTCGAACGGCGCGTCCGTCGCACTTGCCGGAGAGATTGCTCGGAAACCGGTTAGCTATGCCTCCGGCGGAGCGGCGCTCACTTTCGAGAACGGCGAGAATGGTCCGCAGCTCACAATGCGCGAACTCACCGACATCCTGCAGGACGGCAAGGAGCCCAAAGCAACCACTCTCAAGCTTGTGCCCGCCACCCAGCCCGGCGTCTTGCTCTTCACCGCGCCCGACTCCGCGGGCTGGGCACAATTCCGTCCGCTTGAGAAGGGCGCCTATCTCGGTTACCGCTACATGCCGCACGGTGACGCCTCGTGATCAGTGGTTTGCTCACGAGCGAGGCCAGACGCGACAAGATCGCCTCATTTGCCGAGGCCGAGGCCGACGCACTAGCTGAGGCCAGCGGGGTCAGCGTTCGCACCCTGCACGACCCGGCCGAAATGGAGCTGGCCTCTGCTCTGCTCGCGACGATCTGGAAGGTCGAGGGAAACGAGCCGCACATCGACCCGGGCCTTCTTGTCGCGCTCGCCCACGCGCACAACTACGTGGCGGGGGCATACCGCGGCGCGGAACTGATTGCCGCGTGCGTCGGGTTCTTCCACCCGCCGCCCGACCGGGCGCTGCACTCGCACATCGCGGGCGTCGTCGGCGGGAGCGCCGGGGCCGGGGTCGGCAAGGCGCTCAAACACCATGAGCGGGCTTGGTGCCTTCGCCGAGGGACCGACACCATGACGTGGACGTTTGATCCGCTCATTGCGCGCAACGCCTATTTCAACATTCACCGGCTCGGGACAGCTGCAACGGAATACCTGCCCAATTTCTATGGAGAGATGACCGACAGCATAAACCGCGGCCAGGACAGCGACCGGGTGCTAGTGGTCTGGGATCTGCTCCGGGAGCCCGGTGCCCGCATTGCGACGGGCACCTCGGAACCGGAGGCCTGTGTCCTGTACAACGAGGACGGTGTACCGCGTCTCTCCCTCGACTCCGTAGGTTCGGCGCGGCGCGTCCGGGTCGAGATCCCCACCGACATCGAAACGATGCGGATCGAGCATCCCGATCGAGCCGCTCGCTGGCGCCCCGCGCTCCGTGACGCCCTCGCAACACTCATGAACGACGGTTGGCAGGTCACCGACTTCGCCCGCCACGGCCACTACAGTCTCGAAAGGACCCCCACACGTGCGCATTTTCAGCATTGACCTCATCGATATCGTCCTGCCCCTCGTGTCGCCATTCACCACCTCGTTCAGCACCCAAACCTCGCGCGCACCGCTGCTCGTCAAGGTGACGGCCGAACACAATGGCCGGGAGGTGACCGGCTGGGGCGAGTGTGTGGTTCTCGACGAGCCCGTGTACTCGCCTGAGTACCTCGATGGCGCGCGAGAGGTGTTGCAGCGCTTCCTGATTCCGGCGCTCTACGCCTGGCAGGATGCGGGCAGGGCGCTCACCGCCGAGCTTGTCGGCCACGTGCTTGAGCACATCGTTGGCCACCGCATGGCGAAGGCCGCGCTCGAGATGGCGGTCCTCGATGCCCAGCTGCGGGCGACGGATATCTCCTTCGCCTCCTATTTCGGCGCGACTGTCGACGCGGTTCCGTCCGGCGTTTCGGTCGGAATCCAGAAGTCAATCCCGGATCTGCTTTTTGCGGTAGGCGGCTATGTCGACCAGGGTTACGTGCGCATCAAGCTCAAGATTCAGCCGGGCTGGGACATCGAGCCCGTGCGTGCAGTGCGCGAGCGCTTTGGCGATATCCCGTTGCAGGTAGACGCGAATACCGCCTACCGGCTTGTCGACGCCCCGCACTTGCGGAAGCTCGACCCCTTCAACTTGCTGCTGATCGAGCAGCCGCTTGCTGAGGACGATCTGCGTCAGCACGCCCTTCTCGCCCGTGAAATCTCGACACCGATGTGCCTCGACGAGTCGATTGTCTCTGCCGCCTCTGCCGCCGACGCCATCGCCATGGGAGCCGCAGCAATTATCAACATTAAGCCCGGACGCGTTGGTGGATACCTCGAAGCCAAACGAATTCACGATATCGCCGTTGCCAATGGGGTCGCTGTGTGGTGCGGCGGGATGCTCGAGACCGGCCTTGGCCGTGCGGCAAATGCGGCACTCGCTGGCCTGCCCGGGTTCACCTTGCCCGGAGACATCTCAGCATCCGACCGTTTCTACAAGCAGGACATCACCGAACCCTTCCGCATCGAAGACGGCCAGATCCGGATCCCTAGCGGCGCGGGCATTGGCGTCGAACCGATCCCTGCGGTGCTCGCCGAGGCGACGACAGCGACCGTGACGGTCGCCCCACGGCGAGCTCAGACCGCTACGGCGAGCGCTCGCCGTAGGTGAGTAGGCGCAACTGGATCATGGCTGCGAAGCGCGCTTCCGGGTCGTTCAAGTCGATCTCTCCAATGGCGGAGAGCCGGCGCAGGCGATAGCGGAAGGTGTTCGGGTGGGTGTACACGAGCGCCGACGCCGCAGCAACGTCGCCGAAGGCATCTAGCCAGGCGCGGAGAGTTTCAACAAGTTGTGCGTTGCGTGCCCGGTCGTACTCAAGCAGCCGCGCGACCGGGCCGCTCGGGCGGTCGCCGCGAGCGGCGGCAAGATCTCCGAGTTCGACGAGAAGCGCTTCAACCTGCACATCGTCGAAGATCACGACCTGCGCATGCGACTGACCGAGTCGAAGCACGCGCAGGGCGCGATCCGCGCTGACGCGGGAAGCGGGGAGCGCCGCATGGTCGTCAGCGATTGTGCCGATACCGAGCAGCAGGCGCCGGTCGCCGCCGATGCGCGCGAGGAATTCTTTGGCAACTCGCGCGGTGCGTCGGTCGGCATCCGGTTGATCCGGGCGAACGCTGACGACTCCGTAGACGATGTTGCCGATGAGAGCGGCGGCGGAGCGGGGGTATACCGCGCCCAAGTGCATCGAGAGGGCGTCGGCGATGCGTTGCCGTGCGGCGAGAAGACGCGCATGTGCGGCCCCGCCCTCCTCGTCCTCTTCGGAATCTGCGGCAGCGAGCGCAAGCACAACACAGCGGTGATCGGTGAGGCGCAACTGTGACGCGGCATCGGCCGCGCCCGACCCGCCCTCAAGCACCGTGGCAAGTAGATCGGCCCGCAGCCTGCGCTCAACGTCGGCGCCGGCGCGTATCCGCAGCATATGCAGCGCGACGAGCTTCGCGGCATCCTTGAGCGCCCCGATCCGATCTTTCGGCATTGGTTCGCGCACCGCGACCCAGATGGAGCCGAGAATCTCGTCGCCCGCACGCACAGCGAGCGCCACACGAGGGTAGGAGGCCACTTGGGCGTCGACGTCGACGGGAGCGACCTCGATGGGGTCGGTGCTGCGATACAGCTCGCGGAACACGCCGCGCTGTTCCAACTGACGCATGTAGCGCTCGGGAACCTGACGGCCGAGGATTGTCTCGACGCGCGCGGGATCGGCTTCGTCTTGCTTGCCGGAGAAGGCGACGACTCGGGAGTTGCGGTCCTCGATCGTGACGGGCGCATTGAGGAGTGTCGAAATTGCATTGGCGAGCGAGAAGAGGTCACCGGCGGGCATTCCACCGAGGCCACTCTCGCCGACATCGCCCTCCGCAATGAGCGAGCGCAGCATCGAAGTGAGTTGGGCCCAGGATGCACCGCGGGTCAGCGCGAGCACGGGAACGCCGGATTCTTCGGACGCGCGTATGATCGCCGGGTCTGCACTCACTGGCGCCCGGAGCACGAGGCCGGCGGCGTCTTGCGTGGCGAGTGTTGTGAGCAGCTCGACGATCTCTTCGGTCTCGCGCATCCCGACGCCGAGCACGAGCGCACCGTGTGAGGGGATCGCCTCGTCGAGGGAGTCGTGGATGATGACCGTCTCGATCTGCTTTTGGCTCTCCGCGTTTCCGCAGACGAGCTCAAGAAGGGTCGTTCCGAGGTCTTCGAGCACCCGGCCAAGGCTTGAGCGCGGCCGCGTCGTCACTGACATGAGCACGCCTCCGACACTACAGGCGGACGGTACGACTCGACGTTGTTGCGCACGACGAAATCGTACCCCCGATTAGTCGGATGTTACGGAATGTAGTCCGACTGTGTTCCGCGGACGATCAGGGCTCTCGAGTCAGGACCGCGCCTTGGTGTCGATGACATAGCGGCGCGAGGAATCGAATCCCAGTACACGCCCACCATCATCCATGAGCGCACCCAGGCTGTCGCGCAGGGCGGCCCGCCAGCGCGAAGCGGTCTCCGGCCGACTGCGGCGGAGCGCCTCGATGTCATTCGGGAGGCGAACAAGCACGAGCGCCGCATCGGCTTCCCGCACGGTCGGCTCGTCGTGAGCCGAGGGCTCGAGCAGCGTCTGGGCTTCATCGGCCCGGTGTGCGCTCGACTCGAGAGTCGCCGGCTTTCCGTGGCAGGCCGCGGCCACGCTCGCCGAGAGCAGGTCCCACGTCACGAGTAACCTATCGGTGTCATCCCCACCGTTTATAACATCGCTCATCTGCCCGTAGTAGTTGCGGTGGTATTTGCTCGCGCGGGCGCCGAGCTTCACGAGGTTGAAGTGGGCATTGCGACTGATGAGCGGGTCGAAGGTCCACGAGATCTCATGGATGCCCTCGCCCAACGCCCAGGCCCGCTGGTGCGCCTTGATCGCGAAGCCGACATTGCGGCCACGCATCCGACCGTCGACGCCCGCGATATGGCTGTGCAGTGCCTGCTGCGAGGGTGCGGCAAAGAACCCCATGCCCGCACCGACGAGTTTGTCGCCGTCGAAGGCGCCAGCGAGATAGCTTCCCGCCTTGGAAATTGCCCGCAGGGTTTCCGTATTGACCGGCCCCTGAGTGACATTCGAGGTCCAAATGCGCTCGAAGAGCGCCACTACCTCGGAGAATTCCTCGACCTGGTGCAGCAGACGGATCGTGATGCCCGCAGAGTCCGCTGCGGCCCGCGCCGCCTGGCGGGCGTCCTCGACGAGGTCTTCGCTTGTGCCGTTGGCGCTCATGATGGTCATCGTGCCGATACCGACGCGGCGGGATCCGTCTGTGCAAACTCGTGTATGAGCTCGGCGATGAGCGCGTGGACGAGGCCAGTACGTTCGATCCATGCGCTAACGAGTGCGTGTTCATTGCTCGCGTGCGCACCACCGCCCACTGCGCCGAGCCCGTCGAGCGTTGGAACGCCGATTCCGGCCGTGAAGTTGCCATCGGAGGCTCCGCCGACCGAGGCGCTCTCGAGGCGGCCGAGCCCGAGCTCCTCAGCCAACCGGCTGGCGCGAGCGAACAATTCCAGCGCGGCCGATTCCTCGAGTGGCGGACGGTTCGCCCCACCGGTGATGTTCAGTACGGCATCGGGTAACATCGCCGCGAGGGCGCGCATTGCGGTGTCCACTCTGTCTTGCTCGGCGAGCGTGCGCACGCGCACGTCCACGGCGAAGCTGGATGCGGCCGGGACGGTGTTTGTGGTCGTGCCGGAGCGTAGCAACGTCGGTGTGACCGTCGTGCCGAGTTCCGCGTCGCCGAGGCTTGCGACGGCAAGGATCTGGTGCGCGGCCTCGATCGAAGCGTTGACACCCCGCTCGGGCTCGAGACCGGCGTGCGCCGCCCGCCCCTGCACTGCGACCTCGTAGAGAGAGACACCCTTGCGGGCAACCTTGAGGGCGCCACCGTCGGCCGATGCCTCGAGAACGAGGGCAGCGGCGCATCCGAGGGCCTCGTCTTCGATGAGCTGCCGGGAGCTGGGCGAACCGAGCTCCTCGTCGCCGGTTACCAGGAGGCTCACGCCATCGCGGTTCGGAAGGGCCGCAATGGCATGGAGCGCCATCACGAGTCCCACCTTCATATCGAAGGAGCCCGGCCCGCGCAGCACGTCGCCGTTGATCTCGAACGGATGCTCGATGAGCGATCCGATCGGCCAGACCGTGTCGTGGTGGCAGAGCACGAGAACCCGGGGAGTACCGAAGCGCCAGCGCAGGTGGGTGCGCCCCTCGATCACGATCCGCTCGGGGGAGCAGCCGAGCAGCCGTTCCCCGAGTTCGGTGATCGTGTCCGCGCTGCGGGCGATGGCAGCTAGGTCTGTGGAGGGCGACTCGCGTTCGACGACCGTACGCAGGTCTTCGAGCATCCGCTTGGTGTCGAAGTTCACTACGCCACCTTGGGCATTGCCCGTGCACCGAAATGCACGTACTGCTCGCCCGTCGGCAGTGCGTAGAAAACCAGCGATAGCCACCCCTGAGTGCCGGGCGCTCGCAGCGCGAATTGGCCATCACTCACCGGGGTGAGGGCGTACTCTTCGACGGGATTCGGCCTGGATTCGGCGACGACGCCGCTCACGGTCGTGCGCATACGCACGGACTCCTCCTCCATAAAGACCTCCATGACGACGCTGGAGCGCTCGTAGGTACCGAGGTACGGCGACATGTCGCCCGTGTACGGCTCGGCTGGCGGGCCGAACGATCCGGTAATCGAAATCTCGGCCAGCTCGCCGAAAATCTCGTTGTAGAGCTCGATGTACAGATCGTGTGTGTTGCCGCCGTTGGTGAGCAGCGTCACGGCTATGCCATCTTCTGGCAGGATGCGCAGGAAGGCGGCCTGGCCGATCGTGTTGCCGTCGTGACCGTAGAGGCGTTTTCCGCCCCAGTCGAAGCGGATCCAGCCCAGGCCCCAGGAATCGCCGAGTACGTACGGGTCGGGAACGTCGGTCTGGTGCGTGGTCATGAGTTCGGCGCTCTCCGCCGAGAGAATGCGGGTACCGTCGGCTGCGAGCCCGGCCTTGAGATGCATGCGGGCGAACTCGAGCACGTCTGCCGCTGTGGCATCGATGAGTCCGGCGGGGCCAAGCGAACGGGGGAGTGACCACATCGGAGCGAGAATGGGGCCGTCCTCGTCGGCGCCCACATGGCCGGCGGCGGCACGGTGAAGCAGAGCCTCCTCTGGCAGCGTCACGGTGTGCTTGAGGCCGAGCGGTGTAAACAGGCGATCGCGAAGGGCGTCATCCCAGCTGAGACCGGTGAGCTTCTCGATCACGCGGCCCATGAGTGCGAAGCCGGAGTTGCAGTACGAGAAGGTCACCCCGATGGGGTGGTTCTGCTTGACCTCGGAGAGGGCATCGACGTACTTTTCGAGGCAGTCGTCGCCGCGGCCGGTGTCGGTGAAAACGTCACCGTCTATGCCGCTAGTGTGGGTGAGCAGGTGGCGCATTGTCACCGACTTGCTCACCTCGGCGTCGGCAACCCGGAACTCGGGGACCACGTCGAGGATCGGAGCATCGAGGTCGAGCTTGCCCTCGTCGACGAGCTGCATGATGACGGTCGCCGTCCACACCTTCGAGATCGAGCCAATCTGGAAAATGGAGTCGTCGGTGGTCTCGACACCGGTGTTGATGTTGAGAACGCCGTGGCTCGCGAGGACAGGCTCCTCGCCGAGGCGCAGGATGCCGAGCGTGGCCCCAGGAACTTTGTGGGCGGCGGCGAGTTCGCTCAGGCGCTGCTGCCAGTGCGCGGCGTTGAGGGCCTTCTTGCGAACGGGGGTGCCGGCGGCCGGGGCATAGCGCTCCACCCAGTCGACGATGCGCTCGTTCCAGTCGGCGCGGTGCGAGGGCGCCCCGCTGAGAATAAACAGGTGCGAGCCGCCCGGGTAGAGCACGAGCTCGCTCGGCACATCATGTTCGCGGAGGGCGGTGAACCACTGCTCGGCCTGGCCGACTGGGCAACGGTGGTCCTCGCCGCCCTGCACGATGAGGGTCGGGGTGCGAACCTGGCCCACCTGGCTGTAGGGCGATTGCGGGGCGAGGAGTTCCGGGTTCTTCCACGGCAGGGCACCGTTCTCAAGGCGCGACAGGAAGTGGCCGGCATCCGATGTGCCCGCGACGCTCGTGAGATCGGCGACAACACCGCCGGCGACGGCAGCCGCGAAGCGGTTGTCGCGCGAGGTGAGATAGCAGGTCATGAAGCCGCCGTAGCTGTAGCCGGTGACGGCGAGGCGTGCGGGGTCGGCAACACCCTCGGCGACGAGATCGCCGATCGGCTCGAGGAAGTCCTTGGCGTCACTCGTGCCCCAGCCGCCGAGAGCTCCGCGGAAGAAGTCGTTGCCGTAGCCGTCGCTGCCGCGCGGGTTGACCGTGAGCACAGCCCATCCGCGGGCAACGAGTTCGTGGTGGTAGGCGTGGATGGGGTCGGCGGCCCCGTTCCACGCATTGTGCGGCCCGCCGTGCACATCGAGCAGGAGCGGGAGGGGGCCGGTGCGTTGCGGGTCGCGGCGCAGCCAGCCGTGCACGACGACGCCATCCGAGATCGTGAAACTCCGCGGCTCGGCGACGATGACGCCGGTCTCCTCTGGCGAGTAACTCGTGAGCACCGTAACGGTGCCAGTGCACAGATCGACCGTGGAGACTTCACCGAAGGACGTTTCCGTCGCTAGCACGATCGCGGCGGTGTTGCCGACGACGGAGACGCCGGACACGTTGGCCGCTCCGCCGACGATGACACGCTCCACCGCACCGTCGATGCTCGTAGCGTAGAGGTGGGTGTAACCACCGTCGCGCAGGCAGAAGATGACTGTCTGGCCATCGGCACTCAGCTGCGGGAGAGCGCCGGGGTAGCCCGCGCCGCCCGGCATGACATTGCGGTCGAGAGTCGAAGTGATGTCTCGTGGCGCTTCGCCGTCGAGGGGAAGGAGCAGGACGCTCGCGTTTCCTACCTCGGCATCGGTGCGACCGACGGCGATGAGCTTGGCGGCATCGGGCGTCCAGCCAGTGACGGAGAGCTGCACGTCGGCGGCACCCACGAGGCGTGGCCTGGCATTGCCATCGCTCGAGGACATCACATAGGCGGCCGTCTCGAAGGTGAGGTCTGAATCGGCCTCTTTGCCGGTGGAGAAAGCGATCCTTTCGCCGTCCGGGGACCAGACCGGATCGCCGGCATGCCAGTCGCCACGGGTCAGCTGGGTGATCTCGCCGCTGCCGAGGCTCACGACATGGATGTGTTGGCGCAGCGTGCCAAGGAGACCGGCGCCGTCGGCTTTGTAGCCGAGCCTGTTTGTGACGATTGGTGCCGTGCGGCGCTTCGCGAAGTCATCGCTGCCTTCGCCGGGCAGCGCAGCAGAGTCGATGGGGCCGGAGAACGCGATGCGTGTGCCGTCGCTGCTCCACACGGGGGCGCCAGCGCCGAGGGTCTGCGTCGTGACCTGCTCGGCTTCGCCGCCACCGATCGGCAGAACCCAGATCTGCGGCGGCCCATCCTGGGCGCGTAGGAAGGCGAGACGTGTCCCTTCCGGACTCCACCTCGGTGTCGAGTCGCCGGTTCCTCGGGTCAACCGCCGCGGTTCGCCGCCCTCAGCGGCCACGAGCCACAGCGAGCGTTCGTCGCGGTCTTCGGCGCGGTTGGTGGTCTTCAGAACGTAAGCGATGCTGCCGCCGTCTGGCGACAGAGCGGGCTGCTCTGGAAGCTGCGTGGCAATGAGGTTGTCAATACTTACACGTTGCTGTGCCATCGTGTGGGTCTCCTGTTCAAGGGGGTACGCTGTGCGGGGTTTAGCTGGAGCGGATGCTGCTACCAAGCGGGTTCGAAAGGTTGGGGTACGCGGTCGTTTGCGAGCTCGGCGAAGTGGCAGGCCGCGGCGTGCCGCGGCGTCGTGGGAAGCGGTGGCGAACTCTGCACGCAGATCTGACGCTCGGGGTGCACGAGCGGCCCGATCGGGCAACGGGGGTTGAAGCGGCAACCGCTCGGCGGGCGATGTGGGTCTGCGGGTTCGACGTCCAACGGAACGGCCGGATCAACGGCAAGAAGGTTGCCGTGGCGGGTCGGCACGGATGCGAGCAGCTCGCGGGTATACGGGTGCTTGGCGTTGTTCAGCACCTCATCGACCGGTCCGAGCTCGACGATGTGGCCGAGGTACATCACTGCGATGTAGTCGCTCAGATAGCGAACGACCGAAAGGTTGTGCGAGATGAATAACATCGTGAGCTCCAGCTCGGCGCAGACATTGCGCACGAGGTTCAGAACCGAGCCCTGCACCGAGACGTCAAGCGCCGAGGTGATCTCATCGGCGATGATGACCTCGGGTCGTGCGGCGAGCGCCCGAGCGAGGCCAATGCGCTGACGTTGGCCGCCCGAGAGAGCGCCCGGGAGCGAACCCGCACGGTCGGGGTCAAGGTTGACAAGCTCAAGCAAGCGCCCGACGTCGGCGCGCTTGGCCGCGGCTGAGGAGAACGTGCCGCGCGGAATCATCTCGGCGATGGACTCGCCGATCGTCATCCGTGGATCGAGCGAGGAGAACGGATCCTGAAAGACCATCTGAATTGGATGCCGGCGCCGCAGTTTCGTGACATCGACACCGTCGAGCGTGATCGTGCCGCCCGTGACAGGGGCGAGCCTGATGGCGGCGCGGGCGAGCGTCGACTTGCCCGAGCCTGATTCGCCGACGAGGCCGACGACCGAACCGGAGGGGATGGTCAGCGAGACGTCATCGACGGCGGTCAGGCCCGTGCTGCGGGATCCATACCTCACGCTGACATGATCAAAACGTAGCTCGCTCACTGCGTGCCTCCCACAGTTGCGACCCGCGCAGCTTCGCTGTGCGCGGCGGCGGCGCTTGGTTCCGGCAGTGTCACGCGAGTATCGCCCTCTACGGGGTTCCAGCAGGCGACACGGTGCAAATCTCTGTGGATCTCCAGCTCGGGGTCGGATTCGCGACACTGTGCCGTCGCCAGCGGGCAACGAGCGGCGAAGGCGCATCCGAGCGGTACCTCGCCGGGTGCCGGCGGGCGGCCGAGAATCACACCGAGGGGCTGTTCGCGGTCGGTGTCGAGATCGGGTACGACCTCAAGCAGGGCGCGGGTATAGGGGTGGCGTGCCCCCGTGTAGAGTTCCGCCGTCGGAAGATCTTCGACGATGCGGCCGGCGTACATGACAAGCACGCGTTCGCAGCTTTGCGAGACGACGGCGATGTCGTGGCTGATCAGCAGGATCGCCGCGTTCGTGTCGGTGCGCACCCGCTCGAGGAGCCGAAGAACCTGGCGCTGCACCGTGACATCGAGGGCGGTGGTCGGTTCGTCGGCGATGATCAGTTTGGGGCTGTTCATGAGGCCCATCGCGATCATCGCGCGCTGTCGCATCCCGCCGGAGAACTCGTGCGGGTACTGTTCGGCGCGCCGGGCGGCCGCGGGCACGCGCACTGCCTGAAGCCGCTTGACGGCGCGCTGCATGGCATCCTTCTTGCTCATACCCTGGTGTTCCTGTGCGGCCTCGGCGAGTTGGCTGCCGATGCGTCGGGTGGGGTTGAACGAGGTCATTGGATCCTGAAACACCATTGCGAGTGACGTGCCGAGCAGCCCGCGAATGGTCTTCTCCGGCGCGCTGAGTATCTGGATGCCGTTGAACTCGAGTCGATCGGCGTCCACGACGCCCGGTGGCTCGATGAGTCGGGAGATGGCCAGCGCGGTCAGGCTCTTGCCCGAGCCGGATTCGCCGACCACTCCCAGCGCCTCACCCTCCCTGACCTCGAAGCTCACTCCGCGAACGGGGTGCACCGGACCGCTGGGTGTTGGGTACGAGACGCGGAGGTTCTCGATGCTGAGGATCGTGCCGTCGGAAACGGTAGAAAAGGTGGGAACCGCGCGGGTGGTGGGCGGCGGCAGCGGCGGGAGCGTCCAACGACCGGAGGCGACGCGGCCACCGGCAACGGATGCGGCGGTCTCGCCGAGCAGGTTGAACGCGAGGCCGGCAACGATGACGGCGACGGCCGGGCCGAAGGCTGCGGCAGGGTTGATGTAGATGCGGTTGAGCCCCTCGCTGAGCAGCTTGCCCCAGTCGTAAGCGGGAACCTGTACGCCGATACCGAGAAAAGACAGGCCGGCGAAGGCCAGTAGCGCACCGCCGGCTGCGACGGTCGCGTTGACGATGAGAGGCTCGGCAATGTTTGGCAGTACGTGCCGGATGAGCACCCGCAGGCGCGAGACGCCGGCGGCGCGCGCGGCAGAGATGAAGTCACGGCCGGCGATCGCGGCAGACATGGTCTGGGTGAGGCGGCCAAAGCTCGGGGCCATGGCAAATCCGATGGCGAGCACGGCCCCGGTCGTGCCGACGCCGAGGACCGCGGCGAAGAACAGCGCGAGCAGGAGGCCGGGGAAGGCGACAGCAATGTTGACGATGCCGACGACGAGGCGTCCGGCCCAACGCGGGAGTACGGATGGGGCCGTACCGAGCAGGGTTCCGACCGTGACGCCTATGACGACTGCCATGACCGCGAGTGCGACCGAGAGCTGGGTAGCAATCAACACGCGGGCGAGAACGTCGCGACCCAGCGCATCCGTTCCAAGGAGGTGCT
This sequence comes from Arthrobacter sp. GAS37, assembly GCF_044908325.1. Classification (NCBI taxonomy): domain Bacteria; kingdom Bacillati; phylum Actinomycetota; class Actinomycetes; order Micrococcales; family Micrococcaceae; genus Arthrobacter; species Arthrobacter sp. GAS37. The sequence goes on along the minus strand of NZ_JBIYDB010000011.1, from coordinate 67,894 downwards.
CAGCGCTTGGACCCTGCTGTGTGCCAGAGGTGTCGATGGCCTCGGCCTGTGCGCCCCAGATCAGTGGGGCAAAGATCGCAAGCAGGGCAACGAGAAGGACGAGAACCGTGGCGGTGGCTCCGACCGGGCTACGGACGATGGAAAGCCATTTCAGACGAGTGGGCATCAGGACTCCCGAATTGTAGAGCGCGGATCGAGAAGTGCAAGCACGATATCGATTACGAGGTTGACGAGAAGTACACCGATTCCATAGATGAGCACGATGGACTGGACCACCGGGTAGTCCTTGGACAGGATGGACTGCACGATCATGGTGCCGAGGCCGGGCCAAGCGAAGATGTTTTCGACAAGCACAGTGCCCGCGACCATGCCGCTGAGGAGGAGACCGGTGAGCGTGAGCGTCGCCGTCATGGCATTGGGGAGGGCGTGGCGGACATAGATCTTGCGGGGCGCCAGGCGCTTGGCTCGGGCGGTGCGAACGAAGTCTTGGCTGAGGACGCTGAGGACCTCGACTCGGATGATGCGCGAGAAGACAGCGATTGGCCCGACGGCCAAAGCGATAACGGGTAAGACCAGCGCTAACGGACTGTCATTGCCCGCGATCGGGAACCAACCGAGGTTGACCGCGAAGATGTAGACGAGCCCGACTCCGAGGAGGAACTCGGGGATTGCGCCGAACACCACACAGATGATGGCGAAGGTGAGTTCGAGCCCGCGTCTGCGGCCGCTGCGGGTCGCCACGGCCATTGTGACGCCGAGCGGAAGGGCGACGAGTAGAACGAGCAGGCAGGCGAGCAGGGCGAGCTGCAGAGTGGCAGGGAACCGTGTCGCGATAATGTGGGCGACCGGCTCGTTGGTGATGGTGGAAACCCCGAGGTTGCCGGTGAAGAGCTTGGCGAAGTAGTTCACGTATTGCACGATCAGCGGCTGGTCGAGACCGAGCGCGGCGCGCCGGGCCTCGACCAACTCGACTGGTGCGTTCATGCCGAGTGCCGCGCGCACGGGGTCGCCGGGAACGAGGTGGATCATAAGGAAGGCCGCCGTGATCAGCACCCACAGCGAGAGGATGAACTGTCCGCCGCGTCGCACCGCGAAGGTCAGCCAGGGGCTGATTCCTGCGCGTGATGCGGCAGTGCGTGCCGCTACCGTTTCGGCCATGGTGCTGGTCATGGGGCTACCAAACTTCTCGGGTTACTTGAACAGACGAATTGACGCGGGCTCAAGGCTGTCGCTCTGAACGAACTCTGCCTTGCTCCCGAACACTGACACAACCGAGTTCGCAAACGGGATGACGTCTGCGGCGGCGATGAGTACTGCTTCAGCGTGCGACCAGTCGTCACAGCCTTCTTTGCCCGGCTTCGTTGCGGCAGAGGTCGTCGCGGCGATGTAGTCGGCGTTATCGGTGTAGCCGAAGTTTGAGCCTTTCGGCGGGGTTGAGCCGGAGAAGAATGGCACTATCTCGCTGGGCAGGCCAACGCCGAGTGAGATGAGTGAAACGTCCCAGTCGCCGGTACCGAAGAGCGTCTTGCTCACGCCGTTGGCATCGACACCCTTGAGGGTCGCCTCGACGCCGATCTCTTTCCACATCGACTGCAGCAGCTCTGAGGTCGAGCCGAAGGAGTCGGAAATATACGAGGGGTAGATGACGGTGAGTGAGAGCTTCACTCCGTCCTTCTTCCGTATGCCGTCCGATCCGAGCTTCCAGCCGGCGGAATCGAGTGCGTCGGCCGCGGCCTTCACATCGAATGCCGGGATGTTGGCCGTCGCCACGTCGGCGTGGCAGGGGTTCGGCGCCAGGTTCACGAGGTTGGTCGGCGCGGTGCCCTTTCCGCTCGAGAGAACCGCGCGCAGCTTTGCGAGGTCCAGGCCCCGGGTGAGGGCAACGCGAAGTGCCTCATCAGAAAGCAGCTTCTTTGGGTTCTTGTTGAAGTGAATCTGTCCCAAACCGGCCTGGACATCATTGGAGAAGAGCTTCTTGGCGCGCAGCCGCTCGGAATCGGGCCCCACAACCTGTGCGGCGTTCAGCTCGCCGGAAAGCAGCAGATTTGCCGCAGTGGTCTCGTTGGGCAGGACCTTGAAGATCACCGTGGCGGGGATGCCAGCCTGCTTCGGGTCCCAGTCGCCGGGCCCCCAAACGAACTCTTTGCGCCGGGTCAGTGTGTACTGCGAGTTCGGGGCGATTTCGGTCATCGTGTACATGCCGGTCGCGCCTTCACCCTTGGCGAGCGCATCCGCGTGGGCTAGAGCCGGCCCGCACACCATGTGCACGCTGCCAACGTTTTCGAGGAGGAACGCGTCGGGCGTGCCGCTCTTCACGCTCAGCACGCCGGTGGCGTCGTCGCCTGTCGCGACGGTGCCGGCTTGTACGTTTAGCCCGACGAGGGGTGAGCCGTTCTTCGGGTCCGCAATGAAGTTGATGTTGTCGGCGAGCATTGACGCGGTGATCGCGGTGCCGTCAGCGCAGGTGGCGTCCTTGCGCAGGGTGAAGGTGGCGTTGGTGGTGTCGGCCTTCCATTTGCTCGCGAGCCCGGAAAGGATGGTGCCGTCACTCCCTACCTCGACGAGGCGCGAATAGAGGAAGCGGTCGATGGTGCGGGCGACACTCATCGCGGTGATCATGGGGTTGAGGTTTCCCGGGTCGGCGCCGATTGCCATCGTGAATGTGCCGTCGGTGACAAGCTCGTTGCCGGAGCGGTTGCCGGAAGCGCCGGGCGCGGCGCAGGCCGCGAGAGTGAGTGCTGCCGCCCCAACGAGGGCGACGAATGGGGTAATGGAACGCATGGGATGCCTCCAGCTGGTCGTGTTCGAGATGGGATGTGTGGGGGTGGAGTTACGATGAAAGCGCCCGGAGGTGCTCAACCGCGAGGTGACCGGCCACGCCGATGGAGGCGTCGACGGGGGGCAACCGGTCTGCCAGCGAGTCGGCTCTGGTGAAGACGGCGACCGCATACTGCCGTCCGTCTGGGTAGGTGACGACGCCCGCCTCATTGCGCACCGCGGGCACGGTTCCCGTCTTCGCGGCAATCAGTACATCACTCGGGAATCCCGACGACAGCCGGTGCGGCCAGATCTGCTGCGCCATGATGTCTCTGGCGATCTTGCAGGCCGCCGGAGACGCTGCGGTGTCAGTCCAGATTGCATTCAGGAGTGTCGTGATGTCCCGCGGAGTCGACGCGGAAGTTCGCAGCGGATCAAGGATCGAGAGGCCCCAGATCTGCTCGGCCGTCGCCGCTCCCAGCAGCTCCTCGAGGTCGCTCTCCGACCCGCCGCCGAGGTCTTCGACGACCGAAGCGAACAAGTCTTCGCAGCAGCCGATCAGACGCGTTTGGCTGAGCCCGAGGTCGCTTACGACCTGGTCAACTGCCTCCCGACCGAGTTGGTGGTAGAGGACGTCGGTTGCGGCGTTATCGCTCATCACCATCATGTTGTGGGCAAGGTCACGCCAGCTGGCCTCGACATCGTCGGCGAATCCCGCAGTGCCAACTCCGCCGGTGCGGTAGCGCGCTGTGACAGTTGTTCGCCCGCTTGGATCCAGCCGGCCGGCATCAACCGCGCGAACAAAGGCGACCAGGACGACGATCTTGAAGACGGACGCGAGAATTACGCGCTCGTCGGAGCGGACGGAGACCTCGTGGTCGCCATCCGTTCCGATTTCACGCGCGTGTAGGAAGCCTGTGGCTCCAACCCGTGTGAAGACATCCGAGATGGCAGCGTTCATGCCGACACCCGCCGGTCGGCGCGACCGGTGTGCAGGTACAGCGCGTTGCCGTTGCCGTCGTTGCCCACGAAGGCGTGCGGTGTGTGTATTCCGTTACGGGCTTTACGCGGGATGAGGGTGTCGCCCTTCCAATGCACCAGCTCGACCGGGGGCCGCTCCGGGCCAAGCTCGGCGAAAATTCCCTTCATCTTCTGTTCGATCCAGATCCGCCCCTCTGTGTCCTGGGTGACGTGGGAGTCCGCGACCTGTGAGCCGTAGGTGCCGACGTAGCGCGAGGCATCGATGGCGTGGACGTCATTGGCGGGGGTGGGAAGCTCCGGCACGACGATGCCGGTGAGACGGTTGATGACGGTGGAGATGAGCTCCTTGTAAAGGCCAATAACGTCGCCGCCGTTTGTCAGCACCGCAATCGCGGCCTTGTGCCCAGGGATCACGCGGAGGAAAGCGCTCTGGCCGATTGTTCCTCCGTCGTGGCCGATGACGGGGCCGCCCTCCCAATTGAAGAGCTCCCAGCCAAGACCCCAGCCGTCGCCCATGAGACCGAGCTCCGGAAGCTTGACCTGCTGTTCCTGCATTGCTGCAACGCTTTCGGCGCTCAGGATCTGTTTGCCATCCGGGCCAACTCCGCCGTCGATGTGCATCTTTGCGAAGGCGATGAGGTTGCTCGCGCTCATAGCGAAGACGGATCCGGCCGGAGCGTTCGAACGCACAAGTGACCAGACCTGTGCCGGCTCCGGGGCGGCGTCCTCGGCCGGGCTGATGTGACCAAGCGCTGCACGGAACATGATTGCCTCGCCCGCCCCCGTGGCCGCGTGCTTGAGCTGCAGCGGGTCGATGAGGTGTTCGCGCAGGCAGGCCTCATAGTGCTTGCCACGAACAACCTCGACGATGCGGCCCAGCACCGAGAAGGCTGCGTTGTTGTAAGAGAACATTTCGCCGGGTTCGAAGAGCTGTGGCACATCGGCGAGGATCGGCAGGAACTTCTCGACGGCGTCTTCGCCCTCGGTCGTGGCCGTGAAGATGTCGCCCTCGAAACCGGAGAGGTGGCTGAGGAGCTGACGAACGGTGATCTTTGCCGCGGCGGCCTCGTCGGCGATGACGAAGTCCTTGACGTAGCGGCGGACGGGTGCGTCGAGGTCGACGAGTCCCTCATCGACAAGCTGCATGACGAGCGAGGCTGTCCAGACCTTGGTGATGGAACCGATCTGGAAGACCGAGTCTGTGGTGGCCTCAACACCGCTCGCTTTATTCAAGATGCCCGCCGCGGTCCGGACCACGTCGCCATCACTGAGAATCGCCACGGATGCGGCGGGTACCTGGTATTTGGCGATGAGGTCGGGCAGCTTTTCCTCGACCCAAGCACCGATCTGTGACAATGATTCCACCATGAAAGTTCCTCCTCGTTGAGAATGCGATTTCGCTGAGCCTATTCGCTGCGGCCGCACTAAGAACTGGTAGCAAACGACGAGACTTGTGTGCAGTTTGGTTCGATCGGACTAGGCGGCGCGCTCGCCGTTAGATACCTCGGGTCGCGCGCATCCCGAGCAAAGAAGTCTCGATCATCGGGGGTCTCCCTTGAGTGCGCGACCGGGGAACGCGTCCGTCAGCATGAGACCGCCCCGCACGACGGCTGTACCGCCGACGAAGAGATGGCGCACACCGACGGAAGGACGGGTGGAATCGAGGTAACTTGCGGTGTCGGAGAACCGCTCCGGCTCGATCACGACGATGTCGGCGTCCGCACCGATACCGATGTGGCCCTTGGCCCGTGCGCCGGATGCTGCATCATCGAGAACGCGCGCCGGCAAGTAGGAACAGCGCCGGAACGCCTCGAGCCAGCTCCAGGCGCCGGTTTCACGCACCATCATGCGAATCGAACGGGCAAACGTTCCTGCCGTGCGAGGGTGGGTGGCGCCGCCGGCCGGTAGCGGCCATTGAAGCGATTCGCGAACCTCGCCGGCCCACTTGACGGGCATGGCATCGCTCGCGACGATGGCATCGGGAAAGGCGAGGGCGCTCTGAAGCAGGGCACGGTCGCTCGGATCCTCTTCGTTGAGGAACGCGACTATGCACTCGGCGGCCGGGTCGGTGCGGCGAATCTCGCTCAAGCGTGCGGCATCCGCGACCCGTTCACCGGTGGTGACCATCGTGATGTCGCTCGGCTTGATGCCCCAGGCGCCGAGGCGTTCCGGAGCGAGGAAGAATGCGCCGACCCCGGTGCTGCCCGCGCCATAGGGGTAGGTCTCCACGGTGACGCGGTTTCCCTCGGCCTGAGAGCGTTCGAGCATGCCGAGCACACGGTCAATGTGGCGGCGGGAGGTGCTGTTGACGTGACAGTGGTGCATGGCCGCGCCGGTCTCGGCGGCGGCAATCATGATTTCCGCAGAGCCGTCGATCGGTGTCGTCGGGTCGGCCTCGATCAGTTCACGCACGTGGGTGAATGTGGGAGCGTTCGCTGCGGCGGCGAGACGCGCGACCGCAAGGAACTCCGCCGGATCGGTGCGCGGCGCATAGCCGAGCAGGATGCCGATTCCGAGAGCGCCGTCCGCGATCTCTGTCTCGAGCTGCGCGAGCCAGGTGTTCAACTCGCGCGGGCTCGAACTGCGCTGCCACTCTGGTTTGGCGAGTAAGCCCAGGGCGTTGTGCACATCGGCGACCGGTGCCTCGCCTAGGTGAGCAAAGGCGCGTGCCTGCGCCCAGGAGGCTGAAAAGCCGTAGTTGAGGGGGCGGCCCTCGCGGGCGGCATTGGCCATCGCCGCAGTGACGGGGGCCAGCCCGGCTTCGAGGTCAAGTGCCGTCGTGACTCCGTCCATCGCCTGCAGGCGCTGCCCGGCGATGGAGTGAACGTGGCTGTGGAGGTCGACGAAGCCCGGGCCGACTATGCATCCGCTGACGTCGATGACCGCGGCCCTCTCGGTCTCGGCTGGCGAGAGCTGGGCCCCTGCCGCGACTACGCGGCCGTTCTCGATGAGGAGATCGCTGATGTCGTCGTGTCCGGTGCCGGGGTCGATGACCCGCCCGCCCTTCAGAAGTGTTCGCATTGAGCCAGCTTGGCAGATTTCGAATGCGTGCCAATTGGTCATTTTGACGATCTTCACCCGGTGACATCGTCGGGTTGACCCACAACGAGCCGTGCTGCGCCGGTGGCACACGGAGTTGCTACACATACCCTCACGAAGGAGAAGTTATGTCTGAATTGCTCAACCACGACCACTCGCAGGGATTCATCGACGAAGCTCTGTCCAAACGTCTGCTATTCGCGGCAGGCCCGGTCTCTAGGTCTCGGTTTCATTCGGCAGCGGTTCCAGGCTCGCCTGGATGCGGGGCGGAAGGGCATCAAGCCGTGACGCTACTCCCGAGGGGGAGTGATGAAAAGTGGAACCTTGATGCTTCCGGATTTCCAGCAGCTCGTGTACGGATATCCCCGTGGCCGTGGCGAGTGCATGCAGCGAGAGGCTGTTGTGATGAGCCAAGGCAAAAACCACGCCCGACAGGGCTTCGAAACCCTCTGTCTCGTAGATTTCCTTTACCAAGTTGGACATGCCGTTCGCATCATCGATTGATCCCGCTGACGCACCAGTCGCCATGGCCGTCAGGGACCATGCAGCAGAGTCGGGGCTGATGTAGATGCTCATGTCGATACCCTACGGACTCAGGCCCGCTTGGGGAATGGGCGATACGTTTATCTTTATGGCAGCACTCACCGACCTTGACCGTCAGCTCCTCTCCGCCCTCCGGGAAGACGGAAGGGCGTCCGTGGCGAGCCTCGCGCGTAAGCTGGGCGTCGCCAGGGCCACTGTGAATAGCAGGCTCGAGCGTCTTGTCTCCTCCGGAACCATCGTTGGTTTCACTGCGAGGGTCCGCGACGAGGTCGATCCACTTGCGATTAGAGCTATTGCGCTTATTGCCGTGGAGGGAAGATCGGCCGACAAAGTCATTCGCCAGCTCAGGGGACTTCCAGAGATTTGGGCGCTGCACACCACGAATGGCGGTTGGGACCTCGTGGCCGAGCTACGCACGGAAAGCCTCAGCGACTTTGACCAGGTACTCGGAAGGATCCGCGGCATCGACGGGATCGTCAATAGCGAGACGAGCCTGTTGCTCAGTTCCGTCCTGCGGTAGTCGCCCGCATGACGGACGCTTGCCGAATGATCATTGTGTACATACGGATGGGTGATTTTGTATGGATTTTCAATGAAAAGTACATACTTTGGCAATTGTGGATGCATATCGCCGCTCCGTAGCCTCGTAACAACAGTGCTTATGAGGGAAAGGAGCGCACATGACGCGCTTTGTCGATGTCCGCAACATGGTTCGCTGGACGGCCGGGCGGGGCCCGGAGACCATCATCTCGGAGATGATTCAGTACTTGGAAGACGACTTCCTGCGGTGGGAGTCTTTTGACAAGACTCCGCGGGTGGCAAGTCACACCCCATTTGGGGTCATCGAGCTGATGCCCACCAGCGACCAGGAAACATACGGCTTCAAGTATGTAAATGGACACCCTTCGAATCCAGCGCGTGGCTTCCAGACCGTGACAGCTTTCGGTGTCCTGTCCGACGTCCATAACGGCTACCCGACGTTCCTCGCAGAGATGACAGTGCTGACAGCGCTGCGAACGGCGGCCACGTCCGGGATGGTCGCAAAGAAACTCGCGCGCCCCGATGCCCGGATCATGGCGATGATCGGAACCGGAACCCAATCGGAGTTTCAGGCCCTGGCCTTCCGGGCGGCGTTGGGTATAAACAGTGTCAGGATCTGGGACACGGATCCGGTTGCGATGGAGAAGTTCGTCCGGAACATGGCTCCCCTGGGCTTCGACATCACCATCGCAGGCTCGGCGGCCCACGCAGTGGAGGGCGCCGACGTCATCACCACGTGCACGGCGGACAAAGCCAATGCCACTATCCTGACGGCAGACCAGGTTTCGCCGGGTGTCCACATCAACGCGATCGGTGGCGACTGCCCGGGGAAGACCGAACTCGACGCTGCCATCCTGGGCCTCGGCGACGTCTTTGTGGAATTCGATCCCCAGACGCGGATTGAGGGCGAGATCCAGCAAATGTCCGCCGATTTTCCCGTCACCGAATTCTGGCAGGTCCTGGGCGGTCACGCGCCAGGCCGGACCTCCAGGGACCAGATCACGATATTCGATTCCGTGGGCTTCGCGATCGAGGACTTTTCCGCCTTGCGGTATCTCCGCGACGCCGTTGAGGGTTCAGAATTCTTCGAGGAGATCGACCTCGTCGCGAACCCCGATGACCCCAAGGACCTCTTCGGTTTGGTGCGGGCGCTTTCTCCGATCGGATCCTGAGAAGTCTGGTGCGCCGGCCCCAGAACCGGCGCACCAGACGTTTTTATCCGGCCATCCCGCCGACCCCGGCTATCCCGCCGCCAGGCGCAGGATCAGCTCGGCATGCCCGGGAAACCTCAAAACGAGCGACTCGATGTCCCGTGCCGTTGGTTTCGCGGAGTCCGATCTCTCGTATCCCGGTGAGAGGCTGCAGCTGACCAAGACGAACCCCGGACCGGCCAACTCGGCACCGAACCAGGTGGAGTTCGGGGCAACTGCCTGCAACGTTTCGCCAGCCTCCGGATCCGGCCCCAACACGGCCTCGGAATAACCAAAGTCCTGATGTCCAAGCTCCCGGGAGAAGGCATGCAGCCTGATTGGCGTCCCCAGGTGGAAGAACCACAGTTCATCCTGCTTGAGGGCGTGCAGCTGGAGAAACTCCCCGGCCTGAAGCAGGTACCAATTGGAGCTGTAGAGCGGATGGTCGACGCCGAAACGCGGAGGCAGCGCCGAACCGGCGATGTCCTCGTTGCTTACCAGCGCGGGCGCGAACCAGCCGCCGACGATAGCGGGGGACATGTCCAGCCGCTTGATCCAGTCCTCTGCGGCGGCAGTCACGTGACCGGATCCTTCAGTGAGAAGCAGACTGTGATCCCAATGATTTCCTTGCTGCCCAGGGAACGCAACAACCCTTTTTGGGTCACGATGTCCACATTCACCATGCCGCCCTCCTTGCTGGGGACGGCTATGGTTTCGTGGAAGTTGAGCAGCGGCTTTCCGCTCGCCATCACTTCCTTGTCGTGGGCAACGTGTTCCGCGCGCGAATCCTGGTGCCCGATCAGCTCCGACTTGCTCATGCCCACCAAGTCCGCGAAGTTCTGGTTGACCCACAGAAAGACCGAATTCGCGTCCTTCACCACCCAGTACACGCCGTCCTGCCGGTCCAACACCTCGGCGACGCTCATAGGTGGAACCGTGGGAAGGACCGCCGGGTCCAGCGCCGGGACGACGGTCACGGCGCTGCCTCCGCTCCGCCGTCGGCCTCCAGTCTTTCGGCGAGGTCCTGCGCCAGGGCCACCATTGTCATGGTCGGGTTCCAGGAACCGCCGGTGGGCCAGAGGCTGCCGCCGGTGACGAAGACGTTCTGCACGCCGTTGAGGCGATAGTCGATTCCGACGACGGCGTCCTCCTCTTCGCCGATCGGCAGGCTCGAGCTTTCGTGGACCAAGCCCGGTACGCGGCGCTCCGGGATGGCGGGACGCCCGGCGCCCCAGGTTCCGGCGCCGGGATCTCCGTGCCAGTACTCGACGCGGTCCGCGCCGGCTGGGGACAGGACCCGCTCCAGCATTTGGAAGGTTCCCTCGTCCATGGTGTCCCACGTGTCGTCGTCGGTGGCGTTGGCCAATACTTGCAAGGTGACGTTGCACGTGGGATCCGCCCCGCCGGAAAGCCGTAAGTGGTTCTCCGGGTTGCTTTCGTCCAGCTCGCCGAGAACGGCACAGACGAACACCAAGTAGTCCTCCGAGGACCGAAGCTGGGCGAGCGAAGCCGTGGCGACGACGTCGGGGGCGTAGCGTTCGGACTTCTGGGCGTTCTTGTCCGGGCAACGGTCCGAGAGGACCGAAAGCTGCACGTGGTACTGCATGCCGGCCGGGCTCTTGCCCGCCAAATAGATGGCCGCCAGTTCCAACTCGCCGAGTTGTTCGCTGAAATCAAAATCCCCGCGGGGAACCCTGGCCACCACCGAGGTGATGAAGTGGGCGCTGAAGTGTCCACCGGCGCCCTGGACCTGCGGGAAGGAATTCAGGACCAGGGTTGCCGGCGGAAGAGTGCCCATGGCCAGGACCAGGTTGGCGTTGCCGACGTTCACCACTCCGCGGTTGGTGTTCAACGCCGTGGCCCGCCCGTCCTGTTGGAGCACGCTCAGCACGGTGCAGTCCGTGACCATGCGAAGAGCGGCGCCCTTGCCCTGGGCCTCAAGTGCCGCTTGCTTGTCCGTCAGTTCCAGCAGGACTGCCGGCGTCGAGAACTTCGCGAAGTCCACGCCCGACGTCGCGCCGGTTGCCGCGGCGAGCGGGGCCGGCATGCTGCGGGTGGCGGAATCGATCTCGTGCAGGCCCGCCTCAAGCCGTTCCTGGAGAGCCTTCTGCATGATTCCGTAGACGGGGCGGGTGTCGTTGATGAGATCGACGACGTCGGCCGACCGCCCGGCGTCGATCCGGTCCGCCGAAACTACGTTGAGCAGGTCTTCCGCCGACGTGAAGTGCGACTTGGCGGCGTCCATCACTGCCCGTGGCCAGCCTCGCATCTCATCTTCCTCGGGGCGGGGGCACCACGCGCTCCACATGATGCTGCGTCCGCCGTAGAAAGGGACCATGCCGTGCTGCCAGGAAATCCTGCCCGGCGGCTGGGTGGCCGTGGCAGCCGCCAAGGTCCAGGGGAAGGTCTCAGAGAGGCCTCCAAGGGTCTCCTTGTAGGGCAGCGGCAGGTTCTGGAAGTGCTGCGGCAAGAAAAACGGACCCCGTTCAATGATCAGGATCCGTGCGTGCGGGTTGACTGTCAGTGTCCGTTCAGCAAAGGCGTAGGCGCAGAACCCGCTGCCGATGACGATGTGGTCGAATTGTTCTTCTTCGCGGACTTTTTTCCATTCCCCCTCGGAGAGAAAGAAAACATGATCCATGACCTTCTGGGGCGAGGGATCCTGGGGTCCGGGCGTAGGAAAACCGTGATTGAAATTTTGGGACGAAGAAACTGCACTCACAATGATGCCCTCCATCAACTTTGCTGATTCCACGGCACCGTGAAATCAGGTGCCCGCTGGGCCGAGAGGCAGATCACCCTTCCCCAGCAGAGTTCACGGGACTAGTTAACTACCGCTGCCATGGCGGCACAATAGGCTTTGGCAAGCTAAATTTCCTCGCCGATTTTTCGCAGGATGGATGAGACTGAACTACCGTCTGTGCGGATGAATTGGAAGGAGCCCGGGCCCCACCGAATATGCCTCGACGCGACTATAATTTTGTTCACACCCCGCAGCGGGAGATGGGCGATGATACGCGGATTAGGCAGGCGTAAAATGGGCAGACGTCGAATTGGTCTGTTCGGGATCATATATCTGGCTGTCGGGGTACTGGTCGCCAGCACCCACGGCTATCTCGTGGCATGGAACATTCCCGCCAACCTCCTGAAGGGTCTGGTGGCGATTGTTCTCTGGCCGCTAGTGGCGCTCTTCGGGGTTGATTTCCATACCTTGATCGCCTAGTCCTGCTTCCGGCGTCCGTGGACCGGGCTAGCCCCGCAGGACCAGACGTTCTATTGCTCCCGAGCGATGGCCTTGGGATACTCCACGCATGTCTTCTCTTCCCGTGACGTTCGCCGAGGATGTCCTCAACCAGCCAATCCGGACCCAATTCGAGGCATTCATTGACGAGCACCGCCGTGCGCTCAATGACTGCTTGGACGGGTTGACGGAGGAACAAGCCCGGCGGTCAATGGTGCCGTCCCGGACCACCTTGCTGGGCCTCGTGAAACACGCGACCTTCGTCGAGAAGGTCTGGTTCGACGAAGCCATCTCTTGCCGTTCACGCGCCGAGATCGGCCTCCCTGCGACGCCGGACGAATCTTTTATCCTCGATGACGGCGACACTGTCGCCACGATCCAGCAAGCACACCGCGAGGCATGCGAAGCATCGCGCCAGGCGACATCGTCCTTGGGGCTCGACGACATGCTCAACGGCAACCGACGCGGTCCGCTCCCGCTGCGCTGGGTCTATCTCCACATGCTTCGGGAGCTTGCGCAACACTGCGGGCACGCAGACATCCTGCGCGAGCAGATCCTCAGTCAATAGCAGCAGCGAAAACCCTACTCGATTCCCGCGAACAGCTCGTTGAGTTCGGCCGTCAGCTGTTTGCGCATTGCCGGGGTGCCGATCTCCCTGCCGTCCACATGGTTGACGGGAGCGATGAGCCGGATGCTTGAGATCAGCCACACCGCGTCGGCGTCGAACAGGTCTTCCGGGACCAGCGGGCCGTAGCCAAGCTCCCAGCCCGCGGCTTTCGCCTTGGTGAAAAGCGCGTCCTGGGACGTGCCCGGGAGGATCCCGCTGTCCAGTTGCGGAGTGATGAGGCGCTTGACCGTGCGCACCGAGCCGGCGCCGTCGTCGACCGTTTCAACGTGGGCCAGCAACACCGTGGACGTCGGGCCCTCGAGGACCCGGCCGTCTGTTGAGGTGAAGATGGCGTCGTCCGCGCCTTGCTTGTGCGCGTAGCGCAGCGCGGCCATGTTCACGGCATAGGAGAGAGTCTTGGCGCCGAGCAGCAGCCAGGGGGCGCGGTCGCCCGCCTCGGTGTCGAAGCCACGGTCAAGGAGTACGACGTCGATGCCCGTCTCGCGCTGCCGGCGGCTGCCCGCGGGGGACGGCGAAGCCTGGATCCAGCAAGTGGGAGTCGACGCGCCTTCCACTCCGCGCGTCACCAGCAGCTTGACGACTACTTCGTCCTCGGCTGGGCTTGGCGCGGGGAAGGCGTCGCGGAATTCGGTGATCGCGGTGTCGATCGCGCGGCGCCAAACGTCCTGCCCGGGAATGTTGAGGTCCAATGCGCGGGCTGAGCTCTCAAGCCTGTTCAGGTGCGCTTGCACCTTGCGCGCACGGCCCTCGACGGCGAGCAGCGACTCGAAGACGCCGTCACCCCGGGTGGCACCCAGGTCGGTTGCCATGAGCTGCGGCTGGCTGGAATCGGCGACGCGGCCGTTTTCGAACGCTGGATCCAGGAAAACGAGGACCGTCGAGGCAGGTAAAGTCATGCTTCCAGCTTAGTGCTGGCCCACAGGACCAGCGGTCGGGAGCGGCGCGCCAGATAGGCTGGGCTGACTATTGGTTCTTTGACTGGCTATTAGATCGTGGGGGTGTGGGGGTGCCGTTTCCTTTTCAGTTCGGAACAGAGTGGACATGGCTCCTCGGCGCGTGGGCCATCGTTGAGATCGCCTTGCGCGTCGTGCTGCTGGGCGTCATCCCCGGAAACCGCCGCCCCACCACGGCCATGGCGTGGCTCCTTGCCGTCTTCCTCGTTCCGTCCGTGGGTTTCGTCCTGTTCCTGTTGTTCGGAAATTTCCGCTTGTCCCGCCGTCGTCGGGAGCAGCAGGAGCAAGTCAACGATCGGGTGCGTGCAGGCACTTCGGCGCTCGCCGACATCGTGAGCAATTACTCGGGACCCGAATGGGTGACGTCGGCCGGTGAACTGAACCGGCGCCTCGGCTCGCTGCCGATGGTGGACGGCAACTCCGTGGAGCTGATCCCCGGCTACGAAGAGTCCATCAAGGCCATGGCGGAAGCGGTGCGGGGGGCCAAGAAGTTCGTCAATGCGGAGTTCTACATCATGAGCAGTGACTCCGTCACCGACGAACTCCTCACCGAGTTGGAAAACGCAGCAGCGCGCGGTGTCAGCGTCCGGCTTCTGTTCGACCACATCGGTACGCTGCGGATCCCTGGCTACCGAAGGCTGGTCCGCAGGCTCAAGGGCGGCCAGATCCAGTGGCGCCGCATGTTGCCGTTGTTGCCCATCCACGGCCAGTGGCGTCGCCCGGACTTGCGGAACCACCGGAAAATCCTGGTGATCGACGGCGAAATCGCCTTCACGGGCTCCCAGAACCTGATCGAGCCCTCCTACAACAACCCCAAGCACCGACGCGCCGGACGTAAATGGGTGGAACTCATGGCGCGGATGGAGGGGCCGATCGTTGCTACCCTCAACGTCGTCTTCGCTACCGACTGGCTCAGCGAAACCGATGAATCCCTCGAAAACCAGTTGCAGGTAGCGGTCCGAGCAACGCCCGGCCGAATAACGGCCCAGGTGGTTCCCAGCGGCCCGGGGTTTGTCACGGAAAACAACCTGCGCCTTTTCAATACGCTGATCTACTCGGCCCAACACCGCATCTCGATCTGCAGCCCGTACTTCGTGCCCGACGATTCGCTGCTGTACGCCATTACGACGGCGGCCCAGCGTGGCGTCGACGTGGAACTGTTTGTCTCCGAGAAGGGCGACCAGTTCCTCGTCCACCACGCCCAGCGCTCCTACTATGAGGCGCTGCTGGAAGCCGGAGTACGGATCTACCTGTACCGCGCGCCGTACGTGCTGCACGCCAAGCATTTCACCATCGACGAGGAAGTGGCCGTCCTCGGCTCCAGCAATATGGACATGCGCTCCTTCTCGCTCAACATGGAGGTGTCCGTGATGCTCCTGGGCGCCGAGGCTGTGGACAGCATGCGCTCCGTGGAATCGAGCTACCGGGAGATGTGCCGCGAGCTGACCCTGGAAGGCTGGTTGCACCGGCCTATGCTTGCCAAATACGTGGACAACGTGGCGCGACTGACCGCCACGCTGCAGTAGGGCTCAGTCCTCGGCGCAGGCCTCGTCCGCGGGTTCGCCGTGGATCCTCGACAACAGCCCATGGAGTTGTTGGAGTTCATCGGCGGAGAACCCGGCAAAGGCCTCCTGCTCGACGTCGGCTACCGCAACTTCAATCGACGCCACCGCTCGCTTGCCTTCCGCGGTGATTTCGACGATATGACGACGGCGGTCCGCGGGATCTCGGCGTCGTTCCGCCAGCCCTTCGCGTTCAAGGTCGTTCAGGACCGCTACCAGTCCGCTCGCGTCGATTGAGAGGATATCGATCAGGTCCTGCTGACTGAGCGGCCCGGACTCCTCAAGCCGGCACAGCAGCACGGCATGCCTTGGGCTGAGCCCGGAGGAGTCCAGCGCTTGGCGGAGGCGCGCATTCATGATGCGCCCGTGGCGCGCCAGGAGAAACCCCAGTTGCTTTCCTGCTGCCGAAGAACTCATCAGGAAAATCTTATCACTGAGGAAATTATTGATTACTTGCAATCGTTGTGCTTCATAAACGATCTGGGCGGCACGAGCCGAGCAGCGTGAGCTTTCTACCTAAGGAGTTGCCATGAACAACAATGCTCCGCACCCCACTGTGGTGGTTGTCGGCGGAGGCTACGGTGGGATCTCTGTAGCCAAGGCCCTGGACGAACACGCGACGGTTACCTTGGTGGAGCCCAAGGACGCTTTCGTACACAACATTGCGGCCCTCCGATCCGTGGTCCAACCCGATTTCCTGCCGCGGATGTTCCTTCCCTATGACCGCCTGTTGGTGCACGGCACGGTACTCCGGGACCGCGCGGTCCGGGTAGACGGGCACACCGTCGAGTTGGCTTCGGGTGGCAGCCTGGCGCCGGACTACATTGTCCTCGCGAGCGGTTCCAGCTACCCCTTCCCGGCCAAGAGTGATCGATTGGTCACCACCGACGCCATCGCCCGCTACCAAGCCGCACATGATGACCTCAAGCGCGCCGCCAGGGTGATGCTGCTGGGCGCCGGGGCGGTAGGCCTTGAACTTGCGGGCGAGATCGCGGCGGCATGGCCGGAGAAGGACATCGTGATGGTGGATCTGGCGCCGGACATCCTTCCCGGGCCGTACGATCCACGGCTGCGGATTGAGGTCAACCGGCAGCTGGATGAACTCGGCGTACGGCGAATCTTGGGGAGTTCGTTGGTGCAGTTGCCTCCGGTTCCTGCGGGTGAATTCGCTACCTTCACGGTCAGCACCACGGACGGTACTGACATCCAGGCGGATATCTGGTTCCGCTGCTATGGAATAGCCCCGCAGACGGACTATGTGGCGGGGGACGTCCTTGCCGCACGGACTTCGGAGGGCTACCTGGACGTCACCCCCGAACTCCGCGTCGCAGGCTTCGAGAACGTCTACGCCTTGGGCGACATTTCGGCGATCGACGTGAACAAAGCCGGCGTCGCGGCACGCGAGGCAGCGGTTGTTGCCAAGAACATCCAAGCCCAGATTGAGGGCTCCCCGGAACTGGCCGCTTACACGCCGTCGAAGCCCGTCATCATCCTTCCGTTGGGGCCGTCCGGCGGTTCGGGACAACTGCCCGACGGCGAGATCGCCAGTCCTGAGCTGATCTCCCAGATCAAGGGCCAACACATGATGATCGACCGCTATGTCGAAATGTTGAATCTCAGCGCATGAGCCGACTGCCTACGCCGACTAGTACTCACCTTTGATCACGAAGAAGGAGCCGCGGATAACGCCTGCCAGCTTCGATTTCTGGCGAGCGAATTTGAAGCGTGACGCCAGTTCTTCCGGAATCTCCATGCCGTCGGCGAGCTTGAATCCGACCGCTCGCTTCCCGCCGGCCTCGATGCTGTACATGACGTTGATCGACAGCCCCGACTCGTAGAAGACGTAGGCCATCCGCAAACCGTCGACTTCGAAGGCAGTCGCTTCCAGCGGGCGGGAGCTGATGACGATGTCACGCTCGTCCTTCAGGATGCGGCTCACCCGCTCGACCACCTCGGGAAGCTCGCTGGCGGGGTTCACAGCAAAGGCGTGGTCGTACTTGTTCCGGTAATAGCGGCCCTCGTTGGCGCGCAACCCGGCAAGCGCCCCGGCAACGGGAGACGATTCCAGCCCGGCAGTAGAAACATTCTCGAAGTCAACGATGTGCGGCATGCACCCTCCTGGTAAGACGTGGTTGGACCAATGCTAACGTGACGACGTTCCAGCACTCCCAAGGGGGCTTTCCTTCCCGCCGCAATGGGGCGATTCTGGAATTCCAAGCATGTTTGGAAGCGTTCTTCGGAGGCATCATGGCGCGGAAAAACGAGTCCCCGGCTGTGCAGGCACCGCCCGAGCCGGGAGACGAATACCCTGAGAAAGTCCGAATCCTTGCGGAGGGCCGAGTGGTCAGCGACAGGCTGTGGAATGCGGACCTCGCACCGGCCCGGCAACGCAACTGGAGGGTCCGCAGCCTCTTCGCCCTGTGGATGTGCGACGTCCACAGCATCGCCGGTTACACCTTCGCAGCCGGTCTTTTCATCACCGGCCTGGTGGGCTGGCAAGTCTTCCTGGCACTGGTCCTCGGCATTACCCTGGTCTATTTCCTCATGAACTTTGCCGGGACGGCGGGGCAGAAAACCGGGGTGCCGTATCCGGTCCTGGCGCGGATGTCCTTCGGCCTCTTCGGTGCCAACCTGGCTGCCCTGATCCGGGCACTCATCGCCATCGCCTGGTACGGCATCCAGACCTGGCTCGCCTCGGAAGCCGTGCTGGTGTTGCTGTTTTCCGTGTGGCCCCAATTGACCTCGCTCGACGGTCCGGACGTACCACGCATCCTTGGCCTCACGCCGCTCGGCTGGGCGGCTTTCCTGGTCCTCTGGGCGGTCCAGCTGCTGGTCGTCCGCCGGGGCATGGAGACGGTGCGGAAGTTCCAGGACTGGGCCGGTCCCGCCATCTGGGTGGCCATGTTCGCGCTCGCGATCTACATCCTGACGCAAGCGGGCAACAAGTTCAGCCTCTCGATCCCCGGCGTCGCGCCTTTGGACGGCCCGGCAGCCTTGACACAGTTCTTCTCGGCCATCGCCCTGACCGTCACCTACTTCGCGGCGCTTCTCCTGAACTTCTGCGATTTCTCCCGGTTCGCACCGGACCGCAAGACCATCCTGCGCGGCAACTTCTGGGGCCTGCCCGTGAACTTCATCGCGTTCGCCCTGGTCACAGTGGTGGTCACAGCCGGCGCGGCGTCCTACTTCACCGCAGACCAGTACGCCGGCAAGGACATGTTCAAGGTGATCACCGATCCCGTGGCGATCGTCCAGGCGATCAGGAATCCGTGGATCACCATCATCGCCGCCATCACGTTTGTGGTGGCCACGATCGGCATCAACGTCGTAGCGAACTTCGTTTCGGCCTCCTACGACCTCGCCAACGTGGCCCCGCACCGCATCGACTTCCGCCGCGGCGGCCTTATCAGCGCAGTGCTCGCAATCGTGATCCTGCCTTGGAACCTCTTCAGCAGTCCTGTGGTGATCGTGTACTTCCTCGGCGGCCTGGGCGCGCTGCTTGGTCCGTTGTTCGGGGTCATCTTCACGGACTTCTTCCGCATCCGGCACCAGCGTTGCAAGGTCTCGGATCTCTACCACGAGGACGAGAAAGGCCTCTACTTCTACACCAAAGGCTGGAACTTCAAGGCCATTGCCGCGCTGGTTCCGGCCGCCGTCGTCGCAGGCGTTTTGGCACTGGTCCCGGCATTGCAGAACTTCCTCCCGGGAGGCTCGGGCCTGGGCCCGTATTCATGGTTCGTGGGGGCAATCCTGGCCAGCCTGATCTACTACACGATCACCCGCAACGACCCCCGGACAGTCCGCGCACGGACGGAGGAGCACGACTGACTCTCAGGTAGTGGGAAACTCCGCGCCCAGGGCGGAGAGCACGCCGAACGCCTTGGTCCGGATTTCGTCGTATTCGTCCTGGGGCGTGGAGTCCGCCGTGATGGCCCCTCCGACGCCGAGACTGAGCGTGCGTCCGCCGTCGCCGTCGGGACCCATCACCAGGGTCCGGATCACGACGGCGAGGTCCGTCGCCGCGTTGAGCGAAAAGTACCCGATCGCGCCGGAGTAGACCCCGCGCGGTCCGGATTCGAGCCCGTCAAGGATGTCCATGGTTCTGATCTTCGGGGCGCCCGTCATGGACCCGGCAGGGAACGCGGCCGCTACGGCCTCGGCCCGGGGTGCTCCGGGGCGCAGCCGGGCGTCGATGGTGCTCACCATCTGGTGCACGGTGGCATAGCTTTCCACCTCGCACAGCCGGCTGACGGTCACCGATCCGGGCACGGCGAAGTGGCTGAGGTCGTTGCGGAGCAAGTCCACGATCATGATGTTCTCGGCACGGTCCTTGAGCGAGGATTCAAGGCCGCGCCGCAGGGCCTCGTCAATGGCGGGATCGTTGGCCCGGCCCCTGGTGCCCTTGATCGGCTCGGCCCGCATGCCGCCGTCGGAGGTTATCCGCAGGAAGCGCTCCGGCGAGGTACTCGCGACCGTCAGATCGCCGAACCGCAAGTAGCTCGCGAACGGTGCCGGGTTGCGCTTGCGCAGCGCGAGGTAGCTCTCCCACGGGTCCAGCCCAGGATCCGAGGCGGTCACGGTGGTGGTCAGGCAGACCTCGTACGTGTTGCCCTCGGCGATCTGGTGCTGGGCGTCGGTAATTTTGCTTTTGTACTCGTCCTCGGTGTCGCGGCTGGAGAACTCGAGCGCCACCGTGCCGCTCCCGACGGCGGGATCCCCGGCCGAGTGCCTCGGCGCGCCGGCCGCTTGGTGTGCCTGGGTTTTCGAGGTCTCGGCCGCGGACAGCACGGCCTCGCGCGCAAGCCCAAGCCAATCGCCGGCGTCGGGAGCATCGATGGCGAGCAGCCACACCCCAGCATCCCGGTGGTCGATCACGACGGCCCGGCCGGCGAAGAGCAACGCTGCATCCGGAGTGCCGGCGTGGACATCGCTGCCACCGGTCTCCCGCTTCAATTCATATCCGAGGTAACCCAACCAGCCGAGCGTGAATTCGCAGTCATAGCCTTCCGGTGCCCTCAAGGCCCTGCGGCCCCACACGGTGTCCAGCCAGCGGAAGAAGGGGCCGGTGGTCTCCACGGTGGCGCATCCGGCGCTCAGCCGGGTGGCTCCGGAACTGTGCATTACAGCCTGACCGAAGGAGCCGCCGTCGTCCGCGAGGATACTGAAGCGGCTGCGCTCGGCCGCGGCATTGAAGGATCCGGCGTCGCTGGCTGTGTCCCTGTTGGAGGACGTGTTGGAGGAATCGAGCCAGACGGCGTTCGCGGACTTGGCGTACAGCGCGTGGAACAGGGCCGCGGCGTCCGGCGTGGCGTCGATCCGTTCGGCCTTGAGCTGCAAGCCGCGGCGTGCCGACAGTTCGGGAGCCAGCACAGGGGAGAGCGAAGGGAGATAGTTCAGCGCTTGCAGGACGTCATCCCGGGCATTGCCGTCCGCCCGGTTCAGCACCCGGACGTCAGTGTGGTCGAGGACGTCGTCGGTCTCCAGCCACTCGTCCTCCTGCGCCGCCCAGCTGTCCCAGAACGGTTCGTAGCTGCTGCCATCGCGGGCCATCGCACGGCGCCGGCGATCGTCGTCGGGGGCGTCCACCCAGACCACGGCGTCCAGCATGGGCCGGGCGGCACTCGCGGCTGCCCCGACGCCCTCGACGATGACGATTTCGGCAGGCAGCGTCACGTGGCTGCGGCCGTCGTAGTGTTTCTCCCAGTCCCAACTGACCCACTCGGCGGCGTCGCCGTGCCGCAGCGGGGCCAGGACCGTGGTGACGTACCGCTCGATGCCCGCGGCGAGGCCGTTCCAGCCCGGATAGATGTCCTCGAGATGGAACAGGGACACCTTGTGATGCATGCGGAGGCGGGCGGCAAGTTCGACGGCGAGAGTAGTCTTTCCCGCGCCGGAGCGGCCATCGATGGCGATGATCACGGGTGCTGGGGTCATGAAATAGAGCGTACCTGCTGCGGGTCGAGGTGCTGTGCGTGCTGCCTAGCCGCAAGGACGTCACGCGTGTGCGCGACGATCCCGGGAACGGCCGCGCGGATGAGGTCCCAGGTGACGTCGAAATCGTGATGGCCGCCGTACCAGGGGTCCTCGATGCCCAGGTCCAAGGTGCTCCGGCCCGCTACGGACGGGTCGAAACTGCGCAGCATCCGGATCTTGGCAAGTGTTTCCGAGTCCGGGGCGGCCTCGTGGAGCCAGCCGTAGTGATCCACGTCGAGGGCCAAAATCAGGTCCCGCTCCCGGAACCACTCCTGGCGCCAGCTCCTGGCGATGTGACCCTCGGAGCGGATGCGGTGTGCCGAAAGGACCCGGGCCGCGCGTGGATCGATGGGGTGTCCGGCCTCGTAGGACGTGGTTCCCGCAGAGTCGACAACAGCCGCACCACCGAGCCCTCCGGCGTCGAACGCTTCAGTCAACATCAGTTGCGCCATGGGTGAGCGGCAGATGTTTCCCGTGCAGACGGTGACGATGCGGTATGGGCTCGACGCTGAGTACATGGAGCAAGCATGGGGGATGCCACCCGGTCTTGGCTAGTCAAAAACAAAGGGAGTTTACGGAATTTGTAAAGTCGCTGGTGGAGGCGTCAAAGCGCCTCAACTTCCTACCGCTTTTGACCGGGATCGCGGCCGTCGAGTGGCGGGACTCCGGGGGTCGGAAGCGGAAAGCTGGTAGGAAGTTGAGGCGGCCTGAGTCAGGAAATCCGCAAGTGCTCCAGGACTTCCTCAGCCCCGGGGTAGGCGGCCTGGGTGCCCTTCTTGGTGGTGGCGAGCGCTGCGGCAACCGATGCGAATGCCGCGGCTTCGGCCAGGGTTTCGCCCGCGGCGAGGCGGGCAGCCACGGCACCGGTGAAGGCGTCCCCTGCCCCGGTCGTATCCACGGCGTTGACCTTGGTGGGTGCGATCCGGGAGATCTGTTCCCCGGACGCGGCGAGTGAATCCAACACCACGGAGCCGTGGGAGCCGAGCGTAACCAATACCCGATGCAATCCGCGCTCGGCGAACTGGCTCCGGACCGGCTCCCAGGCGCTTGCATGCGCGCCCGGGTGGGGCATCTCGGCGTCGCCAAGGAACATTGAGGCTTCGTGGGCGTTGACCAGCAGGACATCGCTCAAGGCGGCAAGGCTTTGCGGTATCTCGGCGTACGGCGAGAGGTTCAACAGAACGGTTGCACCGGCGTCGTGCGCTGTTTTGGCGGCAGCCTCCACAGTTTCGAGGCTGACCTCCAGGCAGAGGCAGAGCACCGCGGCGTCGTCGAAGGCGTCCGCCGACACGTCCGCCGGGGCGAGCGTTCCATTGGCACCGGCCGAAATGATGATGTTGTTCTCACCATTCGCGTCCACCGCGATAACCGCGACGCCGGTGGCCACATCCGCGGAACGGCGGACGCGCGAAACGTCCACGCCGGCCCTTTCCGTGGAGGCGAGGAGCATGTCACCATTGGAGTCGTTTCCGACGGCGCCGATCAGGCTCACCGTGCCGCCCAGCCTGCTCGCCGCGACGGCCTGGTTGGCGCTCTTGCCGCCGGGATTGACCGCGAAACCGTTGCCGTGGACTGTTTCGCCCGGGAGCGGGAGCCGCTCGCAATAGATGGTCAGGTCCGCGTTCAAGGACCCGACGACGACGATCCTGCGGTTCACTTTTCAACCTCGGCTTCGAGGGGATTGGGGATGAGCAGCGACGCCGCGAAGGCGGCGACAGTGATGGCCAGGCCGACGACGACGACCGTCAAGTACGAGGCCTTGGCGTCGCCGAGCGCCGAGGTCGCCACAAGGACCGCCGGCAACACCAGGAAGCTCAGGCCAGCGCCGAGGTTGAAGGCTCCGGCGTTCATCCCGGGCAGGAAGCCGGGGTTGCCGGCGGGGGAGAGGACAACTCCGAGTCCGTTGAGCATGATGTTGACCGTACCGGCGTACATGATGCCGAGCAAGGCCGTTCCCACGATCATGAGCGGCAGGCTGCTGAGTCCGAAGAACGCGATGATTGCCAGGGCCGCGATGCTTCCCAGCATGCCGATTCGCAGGACTTTGGTGTAGCCGAGTACGGGTGCGAGCCGGCCGCTGATGGGTCCGAACACCCAGCCGAGGAGTGCGTACGGTGTGAGGATCATGAGCGACATCTCGGTGGGGCCAACCCCGAATCCGGGTGCCGCGGCCTGGACGTAGGCCGGGACAATGCCGTTGATGACTGCGAAGATACCCGTCATGGCGAGGGTCGTGGTCAGCAGTGGCGCCCAGGTGGAACGCCGGCGAAGGTGGATCGTTTCGACCATCGGCTCCTTGGAGCGCTTCTCCACTGCCCAGAAGGCTGCGAACGCGGCCGCGGCGACCACAATCAGCCCGATGGCCAGCATCAGCGTTCCGGAAGAGAAGGCGCCAACCAGCTTGGATCCCTCATTGAGGGCTGTCAGGAGTGCGCCCACAGCGATGACAATGAAGAACACGCCCAGCCAGTCCATGGTGGTGCCAGCGGCGGGCTTGCTCTCGCCGGCAAGGATGGCGATCAAGGCCATGGCCACGATGGCGAGGCCAACCATGAGCCAGAAAATGCTGCGGAATCCGAAGTGCTCGGCGAAGTAACCGCCCACGAAGGAGTCGACGCCGGCAACGCCGCCGTTGACTGCCGTGATGAGGCCCATCAGGGCTCCGTACTTGCGCGGGTTGTTGACTGCGGAGCGCAGCATGATGAGGCATAGCGGCACGGTGGGGCCGCTGACGCCCTGGACGATGCGGCCCACGAAGAGCCAGGTAACGTCGGGCGCCATGGCTGCGATGACCGAGCCGACGGCCATCAGCAGCATCATGCCGAGGAGGATTTTCTTGCGGCCGACGATGTCGCTCAGGCGCGGCAGGAAGAGCGAGAACAAAGCTGCTGCCGTGAAGAACCAGGTCTGGGAGAGGCCGATGACCGCCTGGTCCGTGTGGAGCTCGTTGCCCATGGTGACCAGGGCCGGGCTGAGCATGGACGCGTTGAGCTGGAAGGCTACGCAGGCGGCGAGCAGAGCCACCATGAGGGCCGCAACGTTGCCGCGGTTGGTCTTGGTTTCGTTGATGAGGGTGGTCATTTACTTGGCCTCTCCTGCGATGCCGGCGACGGCGGCGGCGTCGCCGCTAATGGTGGCGGGAGCGCCGGCGTCGGGCTCGCCGATGCGGATGATCGCGTCAGTGACGAGGTTCCAGAACTTCTCGTGATCGAGGTCGACGGCGACGGAGGTGTGGCAGTCGGCCGGTGCCGGGGCGCGGAAATCGGCCACGGTCATGCCGAGGGTGAGCTTGCCCTGCAGTTCGATGTCGACGGGGACCTTGCGGGTGGTCATCACGGTGGGGTCGATGACGTAGGCCACGGCGCAGGGATCGTGCACCGGCGGATGGTCAAAGCCCTGGGCGTCCTTGTAGGTCTTGGTGAAGAACTCCATCAGTTCCATGACGAATTTGGCCGGCTTGGTGCCCACGGCGGCGATCTTCTCAACGACCTCGGGAGTGGCCAGGGCCTGGTGCGTGAGGTCCAAACCGACCATCACCACGGGCCACTTTTCGTTGAAGACGATGTGTGCGGCCTCGGGGTCGATGATGATGTTGAATTCGGCCACGGCGCTCCAGTTGCCTACGTGGTAGCCGCCGCCCATGAGGACGACTTCCTTGACGCGTTCAACGATGCGTGGCTCCTTGCGGGCGGCCATGGCGATGTTGGTGAGTCCCGCAGTGGGGACCAGGGTAACGGTGCCCGGCTCGTGCGCCATGATCGTTTCGATGATGAGGTCGACGGCGTGGCGCGGGTCCAGCTCGATGGTGGACTGGGGTTGTTCGGGGCCGTCCATGCCGGTTTCGCCGTGGATGTCGGGCGCGGTTTCGATGGAGCGGACGAGTGGGCGGTCGCACCCGGCGGCAAAGGGAACACCGGTGATGCCTGCGATGGTGCCCACCGATAGGGCGTTGCGGGTGACCTTTTCGAGGGTCTGGTTGCCGACCACCGTGGTGACGGCGAGCAGTTCGATGTCCGGGTTGCCGTGGGCCAGCAGCAGGGCCACGGCGTCGTCATGCCCGGGATCACAATCCAGGATGATCTTCTTGCGTTCACGGGTCATGGTGTTGGGGTCCATG
Organism: Arthrobacter sp. GAS37; assembly: GCF_044908325.1. Classification (NCBI taxonomy): domain Bacteria; kingdom Bacillati; phylum Actinomycetota; class Actinomycetes; order Micrococcales; family Micrococcaceae; genus Arthrobacter; species Arthrobacter sp. GAS37. The sequence continues at coordinate 42,370 of NZ_JBIYDB010000011.1, read as the reverse complement.
TTCATCTCCACGTCATTGGGGCCTGCCGAGGCAGGGCGCTAAAGCATTCAGAGGAATTCTGGCACTGGCCTGCGTGTCGCGTCAAACGCTTAACGCTTCGTGCGTCAAGCGCTTGATGCCTTGCGGCGTGGGAAGTGGCTGATTCCCGCTACGATCGTTGTATGGAATCCGCGGAACCAGTGCATCGGGCCTCAAGCCGTACGCAGCGTGTCACCGCAGCGATGGTGGCCTCCCTGGCAGGGGTCTCGACTGCGACGGTGTCCCTGGTTGCCAACGGCAAAACCCAGGGCAGGGTGTCCGAAGACAACATTTCACGGGTCCGCGAGGCTATCGCCGAACTCGGCTACGTGGTGGATGGCATCGGCAGTTCTTTGGCCAAGGGTGTGAGCTCGATTGTGATCCTTGTGGCGCCGGACATTTCCAACCCCTTTTTCGCCAAGGTCATCGCCGGAGTCCGGGAATCGCTCGGCTCCGAGTACCAGCTGCTGCTCTCCGTGACCGACGCCGGTGAGTTCCCCCGTGCGGAGGACGTCCGAAAGCTCCTCGCCCTCCGCCCCGCCGGCCTGCTGGTGGATGCGCCCAACGCAAGCTTCCTGGAGGACCTGTCCGTTGCCGGGCCACTGGTCCTTCTCGATGCCCCCGGCCTCGAAGCCTATGCTCCGTCCGTGAACCTCGATGTTGCCCATGGCGCGCGTGAACTGGCCGCGCATCTTGCGGCCTCCGGGCACAAACGAGTTGCCTACGTGGACAGCGTGACGGGCACAGCCACGTTCGAAGTGCGCCGGGCGGCGTTCTTGGATGAGGCCAATTCCTGCGGTATTTCCGTTGCGGACGCGCACATCATCAGTACCACCATCGATGTCGGCGCTGCCGCAGCTGCCTTCGCTGCCGCCTGGCCGGACTGGCAGCGCGCCGGGGTCACCGCCGTCGTCTGCGGAACGGACACCCACGCCTACGGTGTGTTGCAGGAAGCCCGCGTTGCCGGTGTCCGGATTCCGGAGGAACTCGCTGTTGCCGGCTTCGATGACCTGCCGTATTCAGCCACGAGCAACCCGAGCCTGACCAGTGTGCATTTGCCGGCCACTCCGTTGGGACTCAAGGCCGGCGAACAACTCCGTGGATTGATGGAAGGCCGTGAGCTGGAACAGCCGCAACTGACGCTCGAGAGTTCGTTGGTGGTGCGCGGGTCCACGGGGTAGGTTTCCCCATCGATTGCCGCCCTAGTGGATGACGGCGAGCAGCACACCCATGGACATGAACAGCACGCCGAAAGTGCGGTTCAGGACCTTTTGTCCGTGCTCGTTGTGCGTGAACCGCTGGAATGAACGGGCTGCCAAAGCGAAGAAGAACCACATGACGCAGATGTCGATGAAAACGATCGTGGTGCTGAGGACCAGATACTGCGGAATCAGTGGCTGCTCGGGGCGGATGAATTGCGGCATGAAGGCCAGGAAGAAAACGATCGCCTTGGGATTGAGCAAGTTGACCCAGATGCCTCGCTGGAACATGGACCACGCTGGCTCGTTGCGCCGGGCCTCCACCTTTTCCTTGTCCAGGTCCGGCCGGTGCAGGAACTGCCGGATGCCCATGTACACCAGATATGCGGCCCCCGTGTAGCGGATCACGTTGAAGACCACGGGCGAGCTGGAGACCAGAACACCTACCCCGAGCGCCACGATCAGGATGTGGATGATCAGTGCCGCCTGTTGGCCCAGAACTCCCCAAATGGAGCGGCGGAATCCGGAGTTGAGCGAATTGCTCATGGTGGAGATGGCGCCCGCGCCGGGAGTGAAACTGATCAGGGCGCCGGCGCCCGCAAGGGCCAGCCAAAGCGAAATTTGCACCAATCCAGCTTATGCCCGCAGGAAGGGGCGCCCTGACACGCGGCTACCAGATCGTGCTGACGAGCCGGAATTCCTGGAGCGCCCGATCGGACGTCACAAGCGTCAAGCCTTCGACGGCGGCTTGGGCGGCAATCATCCGGTCGAAAGGGTCCCTGTGCGGCCAATCAAACGATGCCGCAGCCAGGGCATGCTCAGCAGTAAGGCTCAATTCCTCGGTGACTACACGTTTTACGTGCTGACGGTAACCAGTCATGATCGGATCCAATGCAGCGAGGCGACCGCGTGAGTACTTGTAAGCCAGTTCATAGGCCGAGGCAGCTGAGGCAAAAGTTCGATTTTCGAGGTCTTCGATGATCGACCTGGCCGTGCTGGACAATTGTTCTGGCCTGGTCATGGCGAGCACCAACGCGTTGGAATCCAAGAGAAACGCGGTCATTCCCACTCCGCCAGTTCTTGCTCCGTCAGAGGGTCGAACAGGTTGTCAGGAAGATCGATCTGACCCAGAAAGCCCAACTCGCGCTTCCGGGTGTGCTCAATACGAACTATCCGTGCGACGGGCTTGCCGGCCTTGGCGATAACCACTTCTTCGCCCCGTTCAACCATGTGGAGAAGTTCAGAAAGGCGCGTTTTTGCTTCCTGGATGTTGTACTGGCCCATGTTGACCAAGCATACTTGGTCAACCTAAACGGCGTAAGGTCCAGAACGTCGGTGGACGCTTTTGGCGGCTGCGCTCCGACGCCTACTCACAAAGGCCGAATCTCGAATGCACCCAGTGGGTCATCGTGTCCGGGAGATGGTCTCCCAATGAATATTGGTCGAAGTAGGAGTGCGGGCCGTTGGACATGTACCCGGTTTTGTCGAGCCCAAAATGGCCGATCATGTGAAACCCGCGCTCCTCGGCAATGCCGTTGAGTTTCTTCGCTTCCTGGAGGATGGGCTGTTCATCGAAGTAGTCCTCCTCGGCCCAGATCCCCGCGTGGGCAATCGCAAAGTACTTGGCGCCAACGAGATCCAGATGTTCCAGGATGGCGTCCTGGAACGGATTCAAGCTGCCTTCAAAGGACTCCGTGACAACCTGGATGCTTTCCAGCTGCATCTCGGCGTCGAGGCCGATCACGACGAGTCTTGGGTAGGGTTTTTCTTCTTGGACAATGAGCGGACGGGCGAGGAGCTCGAGGTCAAAACCTGCTTGAATGATCATGCTTTGAGGCTATTCATGGCCGCAGACCGCCGACAGAGGTCACTTTGCCTATGTGGACAACTGCGCGAGTTTCGCTACCTTCACCAGGAGATACTGCCGCTCCTGCAGGCTTCCGGTCTTCTTTGCCGCGGTGAGAAAGCATTCCCGGGCGCCCGCAAGGTCACCGGACATTTCGAGCAAGTGGCCGCGGACGGCGTCGAGCCTGTGCCAGTCTTTCAGTCCACTCTCGAGCCCTTCCAGCAGCTCAAGGGCCGCCTGAGGCCCCTCGACCATGGCCACGGCAACTGCGCGGTTGAGCGTCACCACCGGGCTTGGGGCCATGGCTTCGAGGACCGTGTACAACGCCAGGATCTGCGGCCAGTCGGTCTGCTCCGCGGAGGGCGCCTCGGTATGGACCGCCGCGATCGCGGCCTGCAGCTGATAGGGTCCCGGACGCCCAACCCCCAGCACGGCCGACAAGAGTTCAAGCCCCTCGGCGATTTGCGTCGCGTCCCACAGCCGGCGATCCTGCTCGGCGAGCGGCACCAGCATCCCGTCCGGGAGGGACCTCGCCCGTCGTCGTGCGTCGGTGAGGAGCATGAGGGCCAGCAGTCCGCCCACCTCGAGTTCGCCCGGGAGCAGTTCCCGCAGGAGACGCGTAAGGCGGATGGCCTCCGCCGTGAGGTCTTCGCGATGCATGGATGGCCCGGAACTCGCCGCGTAACCCTCGTTAAAGATCAGGTACAGGACGTGGAGTACGACGCCGAGCCGCGCCTTTCGCTCGCCCGTTTCCGGGAGCTCGAAATGGGCTCCGGCCTTCTTGATGCTCTGCTTGGCCCGGCTGATCCTCTGGCCCATGGTGGCTTCCGGGACAAAGAACGCGCTGGCGATTTCCGCCGTCGTGAGCCCTCCGACTGCCCGCAATGTCAGTGCCAGCTGCGAGGGTGCTGAGAGGGCGGGGTGACAACAGAGGAAAAGGAGGGTGAGGGTATCTTCCGCAAACCCGTCCGTGTCACTGGTCGAAGAAGGCTTCTCGCCAGGCGGCGGTTCCAAGGCCGCCGCGCGTTGTTCGCGTGCCTGTCGGGCACTTTCGCTGCGCCAGTGGTCCACCAAGCGACGCGTGGCGACCGTGAGCAGCCACGCCCTGGGATTCTCCGGGACGCCGGAGGCGGGCCATTGCAATGCTGCCTCGAGCAGTGCCTCCTGCACGGCATCTTCGCACTCGGCGAATTGGCCGTACCTGCGGACGAGCACGCCAAGGACCTGCGGCGCAAGAGTGCGCAGCAGGTCCTCGAAGGTGGATTCCCCGGAAGGCTCGGCCAATCGCTAGACCTCCGGCGGCTCGTCCTGGACGCGGCGAAGCTCCACAACCGGTGCGTACTTCACGATGCTGGAGCAGATTTCCACGGCCCGTTCTTCGCTGGCGACGTCCACCACCCAGTAGCCGATGAGGGATTCCTTGGCCTCAGCGAAAGGTCCGTCGGTGGTGATGACGCCGCTGTCCGTCTGCTTGACCAGCTTGGCAGTGCCGGGGTCAGCCAGTCCCGCGTTGAAAACCATCTCGCCTGAATCGCTGAGATCCTTGTCGATCTGGATCATGAAGCCGATCATTTCCCTGATCCACTCGGGATTGGCGGTCTCCATCATGCCCCCGGCAGAACCAAACATCATGATCATGTATTTCATCTCGAACTCCTTATCAGGGGCGCTCCGTGCGGGCGCTTTCGTTCATGGGTCGGAACTACGGGAGGGTTTTCGACATGGTTGATGGAAAATCCCGAAAAACTTTTTGGCGGGCGGCTACGCCCGTGCGATGACTTCTCCATTCGGGATCAGGAAGAAGCCATCATCCGTGGAGCCCCAACGGTGCCAACCGGCGGCGATCCGGGCCAGGTCGGCCTCGTTGGCCAGCCCGTATTCCAGCGCCTGCTCGGCAAAGGCGGAGTGCAGGACGCGCTCGCTCCACACCCTCGACTGCCAACGGCGTTGCTGCGCGGTGGCGTACAGCCAGTTGCTGCTGGAGGGCGCGACGTCGGTGAAGCCCGCCTGCTGTGCCCAGGACACGAGCCGCCGCCCGGCGTCGGGCTCTGCTCCGTTCCGTCGGGCGATCTTTTGGTAGAGCTCCATCCAGTCGTCGAGCTCGCGGACCTCCGGGTACCAGCTCATGCCGTGGAAGTCGGCGTCGCGCACTGCCACTATGGCGCCGGGTTTGGCCACGCGCCGCATCTCGCGCAACGCGGCCACGGGGTCGGTCAGGTGTTGCAGGACCTGGTGCGCGTGGACAAGGTCGAAGGTCTCGTCCTCGAAGTCCAGATCGTAGATGTTGCCCGTCACGAATTCCACGTTTTCCACACCACGTTCGGCCGCAAGCGAGGCAGCCTGGGCCACGATCTCGGCGGAACGGTCCAGCCCGACGACCTTCGCGGGCTCCACCAGTTCCGCGAAGTCGCACGTGATGCTCCCAGGTCCGCATCCGACGTCGAGCACTGATGTCCCGGCGGTCAGATGCGGGATGACAAACGCGGCAGAGTTCTCGGCTGTGCGGGAGGCATGGGCGCGTACTACGGACTCGTGGTGGCCGTGTGTGTAGACGTCTTCAGGCTTCTGCTCGTTCATAGGGAAACGCTACCCCGATGGAGTGGAAAGGGAGCGGAACTGCTCGATGACTTTTAAGGAAATGTGTTGTCTAAAAGGCATCAACCGTTGCATGATGGAAAAAGTGATTCGGATCACTCCGAGTGCCCGCCCGTTTGGCGGCGACATCAGCTTGCCGCAGGGCATTCCAGATCAGAAGTGGAGAAAAATGAGCTCTCAGCTAACACCGGAAGAAGTCACTTCGGCCGCGGAACGGATCGTTAGGGCCTATTCGGCCATGGACGAGGACGTATATTTCAGCTCATTCGATCCGCAAGCCACCTTCTTATTCCACGCGACCGCTGAACGGCTCACCAGCCGGGAAGACTACAGAGTGCAGTGGCGCATCTGGGTGTCCGAGGGATGGAAAGTGATCGGCTGCCACAGCAGCGATCCATTCATCCAGATCTACGGCACAACCGCGGTTTTTTCCCACAGTGTGGCTACCACCACGGAAGAGCGGGGACAGCGGGCAGTCACTGAGGAACGGGAAACCATCGTGTTCACCCGGGCCGGCTCTGGCGGCATCATGGCCGTGCACGAGCACCTATCACTCAACACATTCTGATCACGGAGTCGAGCAATGACGACAGAAGCATCCGACCGGCCCAAGGCACGGCCCGGCGCACCCTTGATCGAGGTCCGCTCGATCGACTGGGTTCCCGATAACGAACGGCACGGCCGCCTGTGGCATCAGGCGCCGCTATGGTTCCTGGGCAACTTCCAATACTTCTCCATCCCGATCGGTTTCATCGGCCCGTCGATGGGCCTGTCACTGGGGTGGACGGTCGTGGCGAGCGTCCTGGGCATTGGAGTGGGAACCATTTTCATGGCCTTCCACGCCTCCCAAGGCCCTACCATGGGCCTGCCGCAGATGATCCAATCGCGGGCCCAATTCGGGTACCGGGGTGTGGTCGTTCCCCTGATCGCCACCCTTTTCACCTATGTGGCATTCAACGTCGTTGATACCGTGCTCCTCGGTGACGGACTGGGCAGTGCTTTCGGCTGGAACCCGGCCCTCATCGCCATTGTCGCTGCCGCAGGCGCGGCGGCACTTGCGATCTTCGGCCATGACTGGTTGCATAAGGCCTTCCGCGTGCTCCTCTACGTTTCCTTGCCGCTGATGCTGATCCTGACCATCGGAGTCATCTTCGGAAATGCCGGCGGAGCCGAAAGCAGCACGCAGTACGGCTTCAACTGGGGCGCGTTCATGGCACAGTTCGCCGCGGCAGCGGCATACAACATCACCTATGCCCCCTATGTTTCCGACTATTCCCGGTACCTTCCCTCCAAAACCAAGAGCCGGTCCGTCATCGCTGCCGTGTTCTTCGGCGCATCGTCGTCGGCGATCTGGCTGATCGTCCTTGGGGCCTGGCTGGCGATCAGGCTTGGCGCCACCGATGGCCTCGCCGGTCTCCAATTGGCTGGAAACACCGTTTTTGTACACCTCGGTGACGCCACAGCCTTGCTTTCGGCCATGGCCCTGGCCGCCACCATGGGAATGAACGCCTACGGGGGAATGCTCACCGTGTTGACCACGGTCGATTCCGTCCGTCCCATCAAGCCGAACCGCAAAGCCCGGGTCATCACCATCCTTGTCCTGACAGCGGTGTGGTATCTCATCGCCAGCACGATCACCTCCGGGGCCGTCAGCACAGTGTTCTCCTCGCTGACCCTGATGCTGTATCTTCTGGTTCCCTGGACGGCGACGAACCTGGTCGACTACTTCCTGGTCCGCAAGGGTCACTACGCCATCACGGATCTGTTCACCCCCAAAGGCATTTACGGTGCTTGGGGGTCGCGGGGCTTGTTCTCCTTCGCCATCGGTCTCCTGGCTGAAATTCCCTTCATGGTCCTGCCCCAGATTGGTCCCTGGAGCTACACGGGACCCCTCGCCCAGGCCTTGGGCGGTGTCGACATCGCCTGGCTTGTCGGGCTACTAGTGACTTCCGTCGCTTACTTCCTGCTCAGCCGCTCACTCAACCTGGCCGCCGAACAGGCCGCGCAGGTCAGAAGCGATCAACAACTCGGCCGCGAAAAAGAAGCAGCGACCACCGGGCACTGACGGGGGAATCCTCAAGACCGACTGGACTGAACGTCCCGACGCTCGCTCACTTTTGGTGCCCTTTCTGGTGACGCTCACTCACATCCAGTGAGCGAGCGTTGGGGGAAAACCTGCGAAAGGTGAGCGAGCGTCGTGGCTAGCGCGCCGACGTCGGGACCTGGTGGCCCTACTCCTGCGGCCGGTTCCGATAGGCCGCCAGGAACGTGGCGATCCTGCGCACGGCCTCCTCGATCTCGCGGACGGATGGCAGGATGACGAAGCGGAAATGGTCCGGGGCAGGCCAGTTGAAGGCCGAGCCGTGGGAGACCAGGATTTTCTGGTCCTGCAGGAGATCGAGGACGAATTTCTCGTCGCTCTCGATCGGGTAGACGTCAGGGTCCAGCCGCGGGAACAAGTACATCGCCCCGGCTGCGGGAACGCAGCTCACTCCGGGGATCGCAGTCAGCAGCTTCAAGGCCAGATCCCGTTGTTCGCGGAGCCGGCCACCCGGCCTGATGAGTTCCTCGATGCTCTGGTAGCCGCCCAGGCAGGTCTGGATGGCGTGCTGCGCCGGAACGTTGGAGCACAAACGGAGGGACGCCAACAGTTCCAGAGCCTCACGGTATTCGGCGGTTGCCGCGTGCGGGCCGGTCAAAGCGACCCAGCCGGCGCGGTAGCCGGGCATGCGGTAAGCCTTGGAGAGGCCGCTGAAGGTCAGGACGCAGATGTCGTCTGCCACGGATGCCGTGTGGATGTGCTGGGCGTCCTCGTAGCGGATCTTCTCGTAGATCTCGTCCGAGAAGAGGACAAGATCGTGCTTGCGGGCCAGTGCCGCGAACTGCTCCAGGATGTGGCGGGGGTATACCGCGCCCGTGGGGTTGTTCGGGTTGATGATGACGATGGCCTTGGTGCGCTTGGTGATTTTGGCTTCGACGTCGGACATGTCCGGCCACCAATTCTGGCTCTCGTCGCAGAGATAGTGCACCGGGTTGCCGCCCGTGAGGGTCACCGTGGCCGTCCACAGCGGATAGTCCGGCGCGGGGATGAGGACCTCGTCGCCGTTTTCCAGGAAGGCCTGCAGCGTCATGGAAATCAGTTCACTGACGCCGTTGCCGATGAAGATATCCTCGACGCCGATATTCATCAGGTTCTTGGTCTGGTAGTACTGCGAAATCGCTGTCCGCGCCGTGAAGATGCCCTTGGAATCACTGTACCCTTGGGCGCCGCGGAGGTGGTGGATCATGTCCACCACCACGGACTCCGGAGCTTCCAGCCCGAACGGCGCGGTGTCCCCAAGATTCATCTTGAGGATGCGGTGCCCCTCGGCCTCCATGGTCTTGGCTGCTTGAAGGATGGGCCCACGGAGTTCATAACGGACGTTCTGTAGTTTGCTGGAGTGCTGCATCGGACGCATGGTTGATCATTTCACGTCCGGGCGCCTGTTCTCCTCATTCCCATCGGATGATGACCGGCAGGCTACTCGTATTGGCCGAGACTTCACGTTCAGTGCCGCGGACTGCCACGACAAAATGCTGGAGATCGTCCGCCGAGGCCAAGACCTCGAAATGGCCTGTGGGATCGCTCACGACGGCGGTTCCGGACGAATGTGGGCGGATATATGCCTCAGGGATGCCTTTGTTATGGACGTCGACCAACCTGCCGTGGATGAGGCGGGCCAAAGCGGTGGCGGCAAGCAGGGGTTCAGCGACCGGAGGCCCGGAAGGCTCGTCGAGGCTTATGCCGATGGGGACGCGGACCAGGAAACCGAGGCCTTTGCGGATGCCGGCGTCGTATTCGTCCGGCTGGAATTCGCCACTGGAGACCACCGAGTATTGGGTGTTTTGCTCGATCGCGACCAGGAGCTTCTCCATGTTGTCCAGTTGCGTGGGACCATGGCATTCCACCGCCACTTTGAGCTCAAGGTCCAGCAGCGGCCCCTCCCGACGGGAACGGCCCACCCTGTTCATTGCGACGGCATGGACCGTAACAGGGGCGTCGGTGGATTGACCTGTGGGTGGTTCGGAACCGTCGTCGAAGCGGACGCGCACGGGCGAGACGGCGTCGGAAAGTATCCCGAGGAGCTCGGTCAGGGATGATCGCACAACACCCACGGTGACACTCCAGTCCACAAAGTGGTCCAGCTAGCCGTTGTGCTCTACGTTACTCCCGCACTGGTCCACGAGTCACCGGGGTTCAGGCGTAACTCCATTCGATGGTTGGCTGTTCGCCGTGACATCGTCGCGTCGAACGAGACTCAGAGGGCAGCCACGGTTTCCTGATCCCGCCACCAAGCCACGGTCGCCGCCATCGTGTCCGCAAGCGGCGTCGGTTCCAGCCCGAGCTTGGCCTGACTCGCAGTGGAGTCCATGACGAACGGCCGCTCGAACTGGTACAGCATTTCGGCCAGTTCCCGCATGTCGGTTGAAAACAGGCCGAGCGTCCGGAGCAGCCAGCCCGGAACCACGCTCAGCTTCGGTTCGGGAACGCCGGCCGAGCGTGCGAAGTTTCCCGCAATTTCCCGCATCGTCATTGCCGGTCCCGTGGGGGCGTGCAGCACCGAGTTCCAGAGTTCGGGCTTTTGGGCCGCGGCGATCATGGCTGCGGCAAGATCCGGGACGTAGGTGAAAGAGTGCGGCTGCTCGGCGCTTCCCAGGACCTGGATCGTCTTGCCCTTGAGGATGAGGGGGACCATGCGCTCGCCGGCGTGCGCCAGGCGGGCCCGCGGTCCGAAGAAATCGCCCGCCACCACGCTGACGGTATTCGCCGGGTGGGCTTGCCGGGCCTTCAGCAGGGCGGAGCGGATCCCGCGCTTGCCGCCGGCCGCTTCGCGCGGGCTGCTTTCGGTGATGGTCTTGTCCGGCTCGCTGTAGGAGTAGAGGCTCTCAGGGAAGACGACGACGGCGCCCGCCGTCACCGCGGCGTCCATCACCACTTGCTCTGCTCCAGGAAGCTCGGCCGCCCAGGCCTTGGCCCGGTAGGCAGAACCGTGGATGCAGTGGAAGACCGCCGTGGCACCGTCGAAGGCTTCCGCCAACTTGGCCGGGTCCGAGACATCCACGCGGAGCTTTTCGACCAGCGGGTGGTCCGGTCCGCTGCCTGAGCGCGTCAGGACACGCACGTGTTCTCCGCGGTCCGCGAGTTGCTCTGCAATGGTCCATCCGACGGGGCCTGCTCCTGCGACGACGTACATGGTATTGCTCACTTTCTGGCTGGGAACCTAGTTCTTGGGTTGGAAACCTTTTTCGAGAGCAGTGCTCTCTGAACTCAGAATGAACCTTGTTGAATCGCATGTCAAGAGCACTGCTCACATTTGTTTCCACTGCTCTCTTTTATGGCATGCTGGATGCATGGAGCTCCCTTTAGCCGCACTGGCCAAACAATCGACGCCCCGCGAGCGGGCCCGGGCCCGGACCGTGGCGGACATCATCCGGCTGGGTCGCCAGCACCTTGCCTTGCATGGCGCCGCGGGTTTGTCCCTGAGGGCGGTCGCACGCGATCTCGGCGTGGTGTCCTCTGCCGTGTACCGCTACGTTGAGAGCCGCGACGAACTGCTGACCCTCCTGCTGATTGACGCTTACGGCGAGCTCGGCGACGAAGTGGATGCCGCCGTCGACGCACTCCCGGGGGACGACTACCGTGGCAGGTTCCTGGCGCTTGGGCGGGCCGTTCGTCAGTGGGCCCTGCGCGAGCCGGCAAGGTACGCCCTCCTGTTCGGCAGCCCGGTGCCCGGATACCAAGCACCCGCCGAGCGCACCACCGAACCCGGAACGCGGGTGATCTACCGGATGGTGGGGATCTTCGACGCCGCGTACCGCGCAGGTGCCTTGGCCGCCGACGTCGCGCCCGCCGTCGTCGTTCCTCCCGCTCTTGCCGCGGACCTGGCGGCCATCCGGGCCGAACTGGGCGTGGCCGTTCCCGAGCCCGCGTTGGCCCGGGGTGTGCTGGTGTGGACGTCGGTTTTTGGGGCGGTCAGCTTCGAGGTATTCGGCCAATACGGGGCTGATACTTTCGCCGCGCGCGACGAGTTGTTTGAGCACCAGCTCGAGGTGCTGCGCGGAATCGTGGGGCTGTAGCCGCCGGCGCAACCGTGCATGAGAGACGGCACCGAAAGGTACAGTAACTGCATGGCTCGCGGACTTTCTGACATCGGCGCGGAGGGCGTTTTGCTCGCTGGAGCAGGACGCGCCATTCTGATGCAGATCGCCAATCCCGCGGTCGGTCACGGCGTCGCCGAGCACAGCAATTTCGCCGAGAGGCCACTGGACCGGCTGCATGCCACCATGACGTACGTCTACGCCGTGGTCTATGGCTCGGACGAACAATTGGCCGCGGTGCGCCGGGCTGTGAATCGTGCGCATGCCCCGGTTCGCCGGCCAGCGGACGAGGGATCGACGGGATACAACGCCTTTGACGCGCAATCCCAGCTCTGGGTAGTGGCGACCCTTTATGACACCGCCGTGACCGTTTACGAAAAGATCCATGGAACCCTCGACGACGACACTGCTGATCGTGTCTACCGCGAGTATGCGCGGATCGGGACAGCCTTGCAGCTTCCTGCCGAGCTCTGGCCTGCCGACCGCTCGGCCTTCGCGAGCTATTGGGATGAATCCTTGCGGAACCTCGAACCGGATGCAGCCGCATTGAGGGTGGCTCGCGAGCTCCTGTACCCCGCGGGCGGGCCGTTCTTGATGCGCTTGAGCATGCCGTTGGTCCGGCTCCTTACGGCGGGCCTGCTGCCGGAGCAACTTCGTGCGGGTTTCGGACTTCCTTGGAATGCGCGGCATCGGCGCAGCTTCGACGGCACCATACGACTCTTGGCGGTGGCTTATCCAAGGCTGCCGGAAAAAGTCAGGCATTGGCCGAAGAACTACTATCTTGGCCGGCTCGGACCGGGCGAGCCCGGCCCTGGCGAGTAGAACCGATGCGCGAGCTCACCGCGGTAGAGGAACTTATCGACGGGAGCGCGGGCCGCTTCCTGGGCGGTGCCCCGGCCCACGGTCTTCGATCCAGGCTCACTGAGTTCACCGTCTTCGGCCTCAAGCAGGCGTGGGCGTGCATCTTCGGCGCTTCGCTCCTTGCCGTCATTTTCGCTGCCCACCTCTGGTATCCAGCCAACGCCGGCCTCGCGAGGAACGATTTCTTGACGATCGCCGCCGTCGTGATCCAAATCCTGATGGTGGCCACGAGGCTGGAAACCTTGCGCGAGCTCAGGGTCATCGTGCTCTTCCACTTGGTGGGAACGGTCATGGAGTTGTTCAAGACCGACGTCGGCTCGTGGTCCTATGAAGCCGAGGGTGTCCTCCGGGTCGGGGCCGTTCCGCTCTTCAGTGGCTTCATGTACGCAGCGGTTGGCTCGTACATGGTGCGCGTTTACCGGGTTTTCGACCTGCGCTTCGCCCGGTATCCGCGGCGTTGGATCACTGCGGTCCTCGCTGCGGCCATCTACGTGAACTTCTTTTCGCACCACTACATCGTTGATGCCCGCTGGGTCCTGCTGGCCGCCGTCGTCGTGATCTATGGCCGGTGCGTCATGCACTTCCGGGTGTTTCGGCGTCGACTCCGGATGCCGCTGGTCCTGGCATTCCTGCTGGTGGCGCTCTTCATTTGGATTGCCGAGAACATCGCCACCTGGTCGCACGCCTGGCTGTATCCGAGCCAACTGGATGGCTGGCATTTGGTGTCCCCGGACAAGCTTGTCTCGTGGTTCCTCCTGATGATCATCTCCGTGGTGCTGGTGGCGTGGGTCTACAAGCCGATGCCGCCTGACTGAACACCCGCCGTCGACGTCGCCGGAACGCTGCGGAGTCGCCGGAGTGTACCGGCGAACCGGCACTGTTCCCGCGAGTTCGACGTCGGCCCTCAACGGGCGTTCTCCCACGGCGAAATCGGTGACAAATCCCCGTGTTGCCGGGGTTTCTTGACAGGCATTAAGCAGAGTTGAGCGTACTCGACTCAACTTTAGGTTGACATTGAATGAGGCCTGAGTACAGTTGAGTGCAGAACGCTCAACTAGCCGAAGGTTGAGTGCTCCCCGCCCTCCAAGCCCTCCGTGGGTATCGGAACCGGGTGAAATCTCGATCGTCGGCCATTGAAAGGAAGCAACATATGTCACGCGCTGTAGGTATCGACCTCGGAACCACTAACTCCGTCGTCTCTGTTCTCGAAGGTGGCGAGCCCACCGTCATTGCCAACGCCGAGGGTGGCCGCACCACGCCGTCGGTCGTTGCATTCTCCAAGTCCGGTGAAGTCCTGGTTGGCGAAATTGCCAAGCGCCAGGCCGTCAACAACATCGACCGCACCATCGCTTCCGTGAAGCGCCACATGGGCACCGACTGGTCCGTCGCCATTGACGACAAGAAGTACACGCCGCAGGAAATCTCCGCGCGTATCCTCATGAAGCTGAAGAACGACGCCGAGAGCTACCTCGGCGAAAAGGTCACCGACGCTGTCATCACCGTCCCGGCCTACTTCAACGACGCCGAGCGCCAGGCCACCAAGGAAGCCGGCGAAATCGCCGGCTTGAACGTCCTCCGCATTGTCAACGAGCCCACGGCCGCTGCACTTGCCTACGGCCTGGACAAGGGCAAGGAAGACGAACTTATCCTGGTCTTCGACCTCGGCGGCGGAACGTTCGACGTCTCCCTGCTGGAAGTCGGCAAGGACGAAGACGGCTTCTCCACCATCCAGGTCCGCGCCACTGCCGGCGACAACCGCCTCGGCGGCGACGACTGGGACCAGCGCGTTGTTGACTACCTGCTGAACCAGCTCAAGATCAAGGGCATCGACCTTTCCAAGGACAAGATCGCCCTGCAGCGTCTGCGCGAGGCTTCGGAGCAGGCCAAGAAGGAACTCTCTTCCTCCACCAGCACCAACGTCTCCCTCCAGTACCTCTCCGTCACCCCCGACGGCCCGGTCCACCTGGACGAGCAGCTGACCCGCGCCAAGTTCCAGGACCTCAGCAAGGACCTGCTCGAGCGCACCAAGAAGCCGTTCCACGACGTCATCGCCGAGACCGGCATCAAGCTCTCCGAAATCGACCACATCGTCCTCGTGGGCGGCTCCACCCGCATGCCCGCTGTCTACGACCTCGTCAAGGAACTCGCCGGTGGCAAGGAGCCTAACAAGGGCGTCAACCCTGACGAAGTTGTGGCCGTTGGCGCAGCCCTCCAGGCCGGTGTGCTGAAGGGCGAGCGCAAGGACGTTCTCCTGATCGACGTCACCCCGCTGTCCCTCGGTATCGAAACCAAGGGCGGCGTCATGACGCACCTGATCGAGCGCAACACGGCCATCCCCACTAAGCGTTCGGAGACCTTCACCACCGCTGACGACAACCAGCCGTCCGTGGCCATCCAGGTCTTCCAGGGCGAGCGTGAATTCACCCGCGACAACAAGCCGCTGGGCACGTTCGAACTGACCGGCATCGCTCCGGCACCGCGCGGCGTCCCCCAGGTCGAGGTCACCTTCGACATCGACGCCAACGGCATCGTCCACGTGTCCGCCAAGGACAAGGGCACCGGCAAGGAGCAGTCGATGACTATCACCGGCGGCACCGCGCTGTCCAAGGAAGACATCGATCGCATGGTCCGTGAAGCCGAGGAGCACGCAGCCGAGGACAAGGCACGCCGCGAGGCTACCGACACCCGCAACACTGCCGAGCAGCTCGCCTACTCCGTGGACAAGCTCATCGCCGAAAACGACGACAAGCTGCCTGAAGAGGTCAAGACCGAGGTCAAGGCCGACGTCGACGCCCTCAAGAAGGCCCTCGAAGGCACCGATGACGCAGCAGTGAAGACCGCTTTCGAGAAGCTGCAGCACTCGCAGTCGAAGCTCGGCGAAGCGATCTACTCGCACGCCGGTTCCCCGGATGGCGCAAGCAGCGCCGCTGGTGCCGAGGGCGCTCACGCCGGGGCCAAGGCTGCTGACGAGGACATCGTCGACGCCGAGATCATCGACGAAGACGAAAAGAAGTAAGCATGCCTCACCACGGCAACGACGCAGAGCACTCACCTTCCAACAATGAGGGCAACGAGCAGCAGAAGCCGGTCATTCGCGACAACCGCAAGGTTGACCCGGAGACCGGGGCCGCCCGCCACCCCCAAGGATCGGCAGCTGATTCCAACGCCGCTGCCGCCGAGGGCGACGCCCTGTCCCAGGCTGAGGAAATCCTCAACGGCATGGAAGTTCCGGCTGAAGAGTCGGTAGCCCCCGGTGCCGCTGCAGAAGCAGAGGCCGCGGAACTCCGCAACGACCTCCTGCGCCTGCAGGCTGAGTACGTCAACTACCGCAAGCGCGTCGAACGCGACCGCGCCGTCGCAGGGGAAATGGCCGTCATCGGCGTCCTGAACTCCCTGCTGCCGGTACTGGACGACGTCGACGCCGCCCGCCAGCACGGCGACCTCGTGGACGGCCCGTTCGCCGCGATCGCCGCCAAGCTGGAGAACGCGCTGAAGACGTACGGCTTGGAGCGCATCGCAGAAACCGGAGTCGACTTCGACCCCACGATCCACGAAGCCCTCATCCAGCAGCCGGGCGAGGACATCGAAGTAGACACCGTCAGCCAAGTGCTGCGCTCCGGCTACCGGTCCGGCGACCGCGTGCTGCGCGCGGCCCAGGTGATTGTGGCTGTGCCGGCTTAGTTGTACTCACCGCGCTAGGTGTGCTCACCGCGCCTTCGCGGATGAGGGGGCAGCACCGCGAAACGAGACAAGGGGCCCCGCCCCTTCGCCGGGTGGCCTAGGATCTGCGATCCTTGGCCACCCGGCTTCGGCAGGCCCGAAGCCACTCCCGGGCCCCTTGCCTCGCTCCGCTCAGGCGGTCGGCTCACCTAAGGTGGGATGAGCGCAGCGCAAACTTAACCAGAAACGAAAGAGAGAAGCCGAGTGGCCAGCCAGGACTGGGTTGAGAAGGATTTTTACGCCATCCTTGGTGTCGCCAAGGACGCCTCTGACGCTGACATTAAGAAGGCGTACCGCAAGCTTGCGCGGAAGTACCATCCGGATACTAATTCCGGGGATTCTACTGCGGAGAAGAAGTTCAAGGACATCTCGGAGGCCTATTCGGTGCTCTCGGATGCCGAGGAGCGTCAGCAGTACGATGCTATTCGCGCCATGGGCGGGGCACGCTTCGCTCCGGGCGCAGCTCGCGGCGGGCCGGCCAATGGCGGCTTCGAGGACCTGTTCGGCGGGCTTTTCGGCGGCGGCGCACGCCAGCCTGCGGGGGCCGGGGGTATCCCTCCCGAGTTCGCTGACCTGTTCGGCGGCGGCTTCGGCGGTGGACAGACCGGTTTCCAGCGCGCCCCCCAAAAGGGCAGCGACCGCACGGCTTCCACGTCTATTTCCTTTGCAGGCTCCATTCACGGCACCACGGTGAGCTTGCGCGAAAGCAACGGCAACGTCATCGACGTGAAGATTCCCGCGGGGATCAGGGACGGCCAGAAGGTGCGCCAGCGCGGCAAGGGCAACCCCGGCGCAGCTGGCAACGGGGACCTCATCATCACGGTGAACGTCAAGCCCCACGATTTCTTTAACCGCGACGGCGACAACATCCGCATCCACGTGCCGGTCACTTTCGCGGAGGCCGCCTTGGGTTCCAACATCCACGTGCCGACGCTCGACGGCGACACCGTCACCGTCCGCGTCCCGGCCGGCACCCCTTCCGGCCGCACGCTCCGGGTCAAGGGTCGCGGCGTCAAGACATCGAAGGCCACCGGAGACCTGTTGGTGACGATCGACGTCTCCGTCCCGCAGAACCTCAACAAAGAGGCCGAGGAGGCCGTCAAGGCGTTCGCCGCGGCCACAGCCGACGCCGATCCTCGCCACGACTTGGCCGCCAAGGCCCGCTTGTAGCGGCAGAACACACGGGAGGACGTAGGCATGGGCATCGACATCAACCAGCCGATCTTCGTCATCTCCGTCGCGGCCGAACTGGCTGACATGCACCCGCAGACCTTGCGCCAGTACGACCGTCTCGGCATCGTGTCGCCGAGCCGTGCCCCGGGCAAGTCCCGGCGTTACTCCCAACGGGACATCGACCGCTTGCGCGAGGTCCAGCGGCTCTCCCACGAGGGCGTGTCCCTCGAGGGCATCAAGCGCATCCTCGAGCTCGAAAACCAAGTGGCCGCGCTGCAGTTCCGCGTGGCCGAGTTGAGCGAGGAATTGCAACGCCGGCGGAGCCCGATGGAGGCCCGTATTTTCGCTGCAGGAGCAGCGGGCGACGTCGTCAGCCTGGCCCGCGGGCAGCGCCCCCGGGCGCGGTCCCAGGCCGTGGTGGTGTGGCGGCCTCGTCCGGGGGAGTAGTCCTCTAGCCCTGCGAGAGGGACGCCAGCAGCACCGGCGCTTCCTGTTCGGTCCACGTACCCCGCAGGGTAGCTGAATTTTCCGGACCCGGTGTCCCCGGATCCAGGACACGATTCACCAGCAGTGTGAGCTCACCGCCGTCGATGCTGGTGACGCTGCCTTCGGTGACCGGGGCTGCCGGGGTCACCGAAGGGACTTCGCTACCGGGGGCTCCGCTGCCCTTGACTGTGACGGAGCTGGCGCGCGGCTCCAGGGCGCCGTCGACCTCCACGAACTGTTGGGCTTCCTCTTGTCCAGTGAGGATGGCGGCGGCCAGGGCGGATACGTAGACGGGATCGGCGCAGGCGTCGTACACCCACCTCGTGCCCAAAACGGAGTGTTCCATGGTGCCGAGCAGCGAGTCCTCCCCACCGTGCAATTCCGAACCCCGGTAGCTCAGGGAAACCTGATAGACCTTGCCGCCGTGGGAGATCAGATGGGTCTCGAGGCCGACTTCGCCGTCCGGATCATCGAAGCGGTACGCACCGCGCATCTCGGGCGGCGCGGAGCCATCCTTGGTGAACCACGGCTGGACGGGCAAATACCTTTCGATGAGTTCAAGTTTGCTGGGATTCAGGGTTGCTCGATGGATGATAGCCATGCGGTCCAGCCTAGTTGGCCAGCGCGGGCGCGGAGACTGCTCTCGGGGTCCAACGCAGGTGCGTGTTGTCAGAGTTGGAGGCGGGCTCTTTCAAGAGTGAAAGCCTGGGCCTAACGGCATCTGTGCGGGAGCTCGGCGGTTTGCGACGGCCCGCCCGGAACTGCGGCACCCACTGCGCTCCGGTGCCCTGGTATTCCTGCTCGGCTGCGGCGTGGAGCGTCCACTGGGGGTCGAACAAGTGCGTCCTGCCCAGTGCCACGAGGTCGGCCCGTCCCGCAAGGAGGATGGAGTTGACGTCGTCATAGCTGGAGATGGCACCGACGGCGATGACCGCTGCTCCGGCGGGTGCGGCAACTTCCTGGCGGATGCGGTCGGCGAACGGCGTCTGGTAGCTGCGGCCGAAAGCCGGTTGTTCTTCCTTGGCGACCTGCCCGGTGGAGACGTCGATGCCCGCGGCGCCGTGGGCCACGAATGCCCGCGCGATGTCGAGCGAGTCGTCTGAGGTGTTGCCTCCTTCGACCCAGTCCGTCGCGGAGATGCGTACCGTCACAGGCTTGCTGGCAGGCCACGCTGCACGGACGGCGTCGAACACTTCCAGGGGGAACCGCAAGCGGTTCTCCAAGCTGCCACCGTACTCGTCCGTCCGGCGGTTCGACACCGGCGAGAGGAACGAGGAAAGCAGGTAGCCGTGGGCGGCATGGACCTCAAGGAGGTCGAAGCCTGCCTCTTCGGCACGGAGTGCCGCGGCGACGAACTCAGCCTTGATGGCGGCCATTCCTGCGTGGTCGAGTTCCACAGGCGTCTGGTTGCCGGGACCGTATGGCAGGGCCGTCGGTCCAACAGCCTTCCAGTTGCCGGATGCGAGCGGTTCGTCGATGCCTTCCCACATGAGCTTGGTGGAGCCCTTGCGGCCGGAATGACCGAGCTGCGCACCGATCTTGGCCGTCGAACGCGCATGGACGAAGTCCACGATTTCCTTCCAGCTGTCGCGCTGTGCCTCCGTGTACAGGCCGGTGCAGCCGGGGGTGATCCGCCCGGTCTCGGAAACACACACCATTTCGGTCATGACCAATCCGGCGCCGCCGAGTGCCTTGGAACCGAGGTGCACTTTGTGGAAGTCGCCCGGGACGCCATCCACCGCGGAGTACATGTCCATGGGGGAGACCACAATGCGGTTCTTGAGCTCCAGTCCGCCGATCCGGAACGGTTGGAACATGGCCGGCGCAGTCTCCGTCAGTCCTTGGGACTCGGCGAAGTTGCGGTCCACGGCGTCGGCGAATTCCGGGTCGCGCAGCCGCAGGTTTTCCTGGGTGATGCGGCGGCTCCGGGTGAGGAGGTTGAAAGCGAACTGCGTCGGGTCCTGCCCCTTGTACTGGGCGATCCGCTCGAACCATTCAAGCGAAGCCTGGGCGGCACGCTGGGTGGAAGCGACAACCGGACGACGCTCTGTTTCATAAGCAGACAACGCGGATTCCACATCCGGGTGTTCATGCAGGCAGGCGGCGAGTGCCAGGGAGTCCTCCATGGCCAGTTTGGTTCCGGAGCCGATGGAGAAATGCGCTGTGTGCGCCGCATCGCCGAGCAAAACCACGTTGCCGTGGCGCCAGCTCTCGTTACGGACGGTGGTGAAGTTGATCCACTTGGAGTTGTTGGACAGGACCTCGTAGCCGTAGAGTTCCTCGGCGAAGATGGAACGGATCTTGCTGATCGCCTTCTCGTCGGAGACGCCGGGCGGGAAGACGTCGGCTGCGGTCTCGTCGAACCCGGCAGCCCGCCACACGTCCTCGTGCATTTCGACAATGAACGTGGATCCTTCGTCGGAGTACGGGTAGCCATGGATCTGCATGACCCCCCATTCGGTCTCCTTGACGAAGAACTTGAAAGCCTCGAACACCTGGTCGGTGCCGAGCCACATGAACTTGTTGGGCCGCAGGTCAAGGCTCGGAATGAAGGAATCCGCGTATTTGGCGCGGATCTGGGAGTTGATGCCGTCTGCTGCGAGGACCAGGTCGTAGTTGGCCTCAAGCTCCTCAAGCGGTGGCGCAACGGTCTGGAAACGCAGGTCGACGCCGAGCTCGGAGCAGCGGCGCTGAAGCAGTTCCAGCAGTTCCTTGCGGCTCATGGCCGCAAAGCCCTGGCCGCCCACCGTCACTGTTTTGCCGCCGAAGTGGATGTCGATGTCGGACCAGCGGGCGAAGCGCCGGCTCATGTATTCGGCCACGACGGGGTCGGCGTTGCCGATGCCGCCGAGAGTCTCATCGGAAAATACGACGCCGAAACCGAAAGTGTCACTGGCAGCGTTTCGTTCCCAGAGGGTGATCTTGTGTGACGGGTCGAGTTGCTTCATCAATGCCGCGAAGTACAGGCCGCCGGGGCCGCCTCCTACGATTGCGATTTTCATGCTTTTGCTCCTTCGCAGGCCTGGCCCAAGCCTGCGCCGGCAAGCTGTTCGGGGTCGTTGTCGATACGGTCGCGCAGCTTGAAATGCTGCAGCTTGCCGCTGGGATTGCGGGGAAGTTCGTCAACGAACCGGATGTCCCGCGGGTACTTGTAGGGGGCGATCGTCCGTTTGACGAAGTCCTGTATTTCCTTGCGCTTCGCGTCATCGCCCCTGACGCCTTCGCGCAGGACGATGAACGCGCAGACGACGCTGCCGCGTGCCTCGTCGGGCCGGCCGATGACCGCGTTCTCCACCACATCCGGGTGCAGGTCGATGGCGGTTTCCACCTCGGGGGCGCCGATGTTGTAGCCGGAGGAAACGATCATGTTGTCGGACCGGGCCTGATAGGTGAAGTACCCGTCCTCATCTTTCGTGAAGGTGTCGCCGGTGACGTTCCAGCCGTTGACCACGTAGTTCGCTTGCCGTGGGTCGTCCAGGTAGCGGCATCCGGTGGGGCCGATGACGGCGAGCCGCCCAAGCTGCCCGGGTCCTAGTTCCAGGCCCTCGTCGTCGAGGATCGCTGCCCTGTACCCGGGCACCGCCCGTCCGGTGGTGCCGGGCCGGATGTCGTCCCCGGACGCGGAAATGAAGACGTGCAAGAGTTCGGTGGCTCCGATGCCGTTGACGAGCCGGAGATCAGTGGCCTCCCGGACTGCTTCCCACGTTTCCTTGGGCAAGTGTTCGCCCGCCGAGACCGCTACCCGGAGCTTGCGGAGCAACGATCCGCGGCCTTCCTTGAGGATGGCCCGGTAAGCGGTCGGTGCGGTGAACAGGATGGTGGCCCCGGCAGCGGCTGCACTCTCGGCAAGTTCCACGGGGGTGGCCCGTTCGGTCAACAACGAGGATGCGCCGAATCGCAGGGGGAAGACCACCAGCCCACCGAGACCGAACGTGAAGGCGAGGGGTGGTGAACCGGCAAACACGTCGTCGGCGGTTGGCTGCAGAATATGGCGGGCAAAAGTGTCGGCGTTCGCGAGGATGTCCCTGTGGAAATGCATGGTGATCTTCGGCGTGCCCGTGGTGCCCGACGTTGGGCCGAGCAGCGCGACGTCGTCGGCTGAGGTGGGCACGGCAGCGAACTCGCCGCTCTTGGCGGCACAGCGGGACGCGAGGTCACCGGCGTCGTCCGATCCATAGGAGAGGACAACGGTGTCCTCTCCTACCGCCGCGAGCAGTTCGTCCATGAACCGGTGGTCGGAGATGGCTACGGTGGGACGTGTGAGGCTGATAATCGTGCCGACCTCGCTGGAACGCAACATCGGCATAGTGGTGACGACGACGGCCCCGGCCTTGAGCACACCGAGCCAGGCCGCGACAATCCAGGGATTGTTCGGACCGCGCAACATGACGCGGTTGCCAGGCACCACGGCCAGGTCCTCGGTGAGGACCTGGGCAACTTGGTTGGCGCGCCGCTGCAGCTCACCGTACGTCCAGACCGTGCCGTCGGGGGTAACCAGAGCGGCCCGCTCTGCACCATGGTTTGCGACGGCGTCGTCAATGAGCGCCGCTGCTGCGTTGAGCGTCGCCGGGTACTTGAGTTCCGGCAGGGTGAATTCGAGGGTCGGCCACGTGCCGGCCGGTGGCAGATGGTCGCGGGTGAAGGTGTCCACGTGGGCTGATCTCAACATTGTCATGGCCACTCCTTTCAGTTATACGGCGGATAAGTCGAAGGTGTTCAGGAGCCAGCGCGGATCATGCCTTCTTGGGCAACCGTTGCCAGCAGGCGTCCTTGCCTGTCAAAGAAACGGCCCGTGGCCAGCCCCCTGTTGCTTTGCCCGGACACGGCCTCCTGTGCGTACAGGACCCAGTCATCGGCGCGGCCGTCCCGGTGAAACCACATGGAGTGGTCCAGGCTGGCCGTGGCGAGTCCGGGGCTGGACCAGTGGAGCCCGTTCACCCGGAGCAGGGGCTCGAGGATGGTGTAGTCGCAGACGTATGCCAGCGCGGCTCGGTGCAGATCTGCCGTCGCGTGTTCGTCACCGGCGTCGGGCAATTGCTCGAAGGCTTTCACCCAGATTGCCTGGTGCGGCACAGAATCGCCTTCGACCTGCAGATATACCGGCCCGGGAATGTGTCGCATGTCGAAGCTGCGCTTCGAGGACCAGTACTCGGCAGCCGGCCCCTCGACCCCCTGTAGCACCTCGGCGGCACTGCGCAGGGATTCGGGTTCGACGGCGGTTGGCGCCAGAGGCTGGAACTCCGGACCGTCTTCGGGAACCTGGAAGGAACCCATCGCCGCGTAAACGGTCTTGCCGTTCTGGTAGCCCCGCACGCTGCGGGTCGAGTATCCACGGCCGTCGCGGAGGCGTTCGACTTCGTAGCGGACCGTGGCCCCGATCTCCACGGGGCGCATGAAGTAGCCGTGCATGGAATGCAGCGCGCGGTCGACGTCGACCGAGCGCATCATCGCTGCCGCCGCCTGGGCCACCATGTCCCCTCCGTAGGCTTTGGGCCACGGAACGTACTGGGAGGTGGCTTCGTAGGCTTCGTCGTGAATTTGGGCGGGGACGGCTGTCAGCTCGATGGCTTTGAGGAATGTCTCCGAGGTCAGGATTCCAGTGGACATGTCCATCAGGCCCTGCGGAAATCTACGAGGGTCTCGTCGGCAACGTCTTCGAGGTTGACCACGAGGTTCTCCGGGGTGCGCGCGGTCAACCACACGAGTTCTTCGGTGACGGACATGTTGGCCTCGACATGCGGCATGAACGGCGGGACGAATACCCAGTCGCCCGTCTTCATGTCCAGGAACTCGGAGTAGTTCTCGCCAAATTAGATGCGGCCGTGGCCGCGGAGCACGTAGCCGCCGGTTTCCGCTTCGCCGTGGTGGTGCGGCAGGGAGCGGTAGCCGGGAACGTTGGAGACCTGCCCGAACCAGATCTTGGTGGCCGGCGTGTGCTGGATGCTGACGCCGGAGACGCGGACACAGTCGCCGGACTGGGCAGTGTTGGTATCTTCTTCGCCGGCGCGGGTGACGACCGGCACCACCTTGCCGTCGGCCTGGGCGTAGATGGAGTTGTCGCCTTCGAGGCGGTAGTCGGTAGCGGTTGTGTTCATAGTGGTCACTCCTTTGAAGTGCTTGGTATTGGCTTAGACGTTGGCGGGGACGGGTGCGTGGATTCTGAATTGGTTTTCCAGCCTTCCGATCCCGTCGATTTCGGTGGTGAGTACGTCGCCGTCGTTCAGGAAGCGCGGCGGTATCATGCCCATCCCCACTCCGCCGGGCGTACCAGTCAGGACAAGGTCTCCGGGCCGCAGGATGGTGAACTGGGAAATGTAGGAAAGGAGTTTCGCCGGTCCGAACACCAAGGTGCTGGTGTTCCCGTGCTGCACGAGCTCACCGTTGACGTAGCCGCGGACCTCAAAGTCGCAGTCCGCTTCGTCCCCGGTCACCATGACCGGGCCTACCGGGGTGGTTCCGTCGAACGCCTTGCCCTGGAACCACTGCAGCGTGCGGTTCTGCCAGTCGCGCATGGAAACGTCGTTGGCGATTGCGTACCCGGCAATTGCCGCGCGGGCTTGGTCCTCGTCCGCGCGGAACAGCACGGAGCCGACGACGACGGCCAGCTCGGCTTCCCGGTCGACCTTCGCGCTGCCGTGGACATGGATGGTGTCAGCCGGCCCGATAAGGGTGTCCGCGTACTTCGCGAAGAGCGTGGGGTATTCCGGCAGTTCGCGGCCCATCTCCTGGATGTGGTCGCCGTAGTTCAGCCCGCAGCAGATGACTTTTCCGGCCCGTGGAAGCAGAGGTGCCAGCTCGCTGGGGGGTGCGGAAACGACTCCCGGTCCAGACGCTGCAACAAACGCTGCTTCCGCCAGGGCGCGCCAGTCCGGGACGGCGAGAAGTGCTCCGACGTCGTTGGCCGGCAGCGGTACGTAACTGTTCCCGCCCATGGCGAGCGCCGCCGTCGTGCCCCCGTCGGCTGTCCGTAAGGTGGCCAGCTTCATGCGTGTTGTCCCTTCGTGTGCTGCCGATTCCTACATTCATTCCGATGTGTCGACTTTTTTACGATCGTCACATATGCTCAACGTAGCACGGCGGGGAATGATCTGCACAGGGATTTTTTAGAACATGTCGCAGCCGCCACCAAGAGGAGGAACAACATGAGCCACAAGACCGTCAATCCCGAGTCGCTCCCAAAGCCGTCGGGCTTTGCGCACGGAGTGCTTGCCGGAAACACGCTGTTCTTGGGTGGTCAGACGGCCCTGGACAAAGCCATGAACATCGTTCCCGGCGGGATCGTAGAACAGTTCACTCAGGCGTTTTCCAATGTGCTGACTACCCTGCGCGAGGCGGGCGGATTACCCGAGGACCTGGTCAGTGTGACCATCTACCTCACCGACGTGGACGACTACATGGCCAACGGCCGTGAGATCGGACGGATCTGGCGCGAAATGGCCGGATCCGAGTATCCCGCCATGGCTGGAATCGGCGTCACGCGGCTTTGGCAGAAGGAAGCTCTCATCGAGATCCAAGGCATCGCGGTCATCCCGGAGCGCTAGCCCAACGGCGCAGAGCGCCAGGACATGGACGAAAGGCCGACGGGACAACAGTCCCGTCGGCCTTTCGCCGTGGCGAAGACGGTAGTGCGTTGGGCGAGGCCGTTCAACGGAGCGTATAACGGCCAGCTTGAACAGACCGTCCAGCGCTGCCTTGAACTCGGCTCCCGGTTCGTCGGCCCGAGGGAAGTTCCAGCACTCGATAAGCCGTGAACCCGGTGCCCATGCCGCACGAACCGGAGATTCTGCTAACGCCCGCGGTCGTCGGCTGAATCGATTCGTGATAGCGCGGCGTCCACAACCGTCCAAGCCATCGCGATCGCGCCTTCGATGAGCGCATGATCAGCTCGCTCCGAGGCTGCAGC
Organism: Arthrobacter sp. GAS37; assembly: GCF_044908325.1. Classification (NCBI taxonomy): domain Bacteria; kingdom Bacillati; phylum Actinomycetota; class Actinomycetes; order Micrococcales; family Micrococcaceae; genus Arthrobacter; species Arthrobacter sp. GAS37. The sequence goes on along the minus strand of NZ_JBIYDB010000011.1, from coordinate 16,431 downwards.
TTCTGTGAACGCGGACTGATGGTTGGACACAGGCGAGTCACAAATCTTGACGTGCGGATGAAGGCTTGGGACGACTTGGGAGACTGCGCCGAAGTCGGTGGAGGCACGGAATGCGCGAGCTTCGGGATCCTGCGGAAAGCTTCGGCCTAGGGCCTCCGCATTCTGCTGATACAGCGAGGCCAGCCGTGGCGACTGCACAACATTCGGGTATGTCAGTTCCCATTCCAATTCCACTGTGCAGCCGGCCGCGAGGGCTGCCCCCGTGAAGCAGGCCTCGACACGTGGGACCATATCCTCAAGGTCCGCCAGGGTTTGGGCTCTGATCCCGTACACACCCGCGGACCTTCCTGGGATCACGTTGGCAGCAGAACCGGCGTTCGTGACCACACCATGGACTCGGGTGTCGTTGGGGAGCTGCTGGCGAAGCAAACCGACGGCGACCTGCGCGATGGTCGATGCGTCGGCGGCGTTCGCTGCCTCCCATGGCGACGCGGCGGCGTGCGAGCTCTTACCTGAGAACTCGAAGGAGAAACCGGTGCTGGCGAGGAAGCCTGGTGAGGCGTCTTCGAATGGCGCAGGATGAATCATCATGGCCATGTCGGCGCCGATGAATGCACCTTGTTCCAGCATGAGGATCTTGCCACCGCCGGTCTCCTCTGCCGGGGTGCCCAACACTTCGACCGTGAGATCGAGCTGCTCAGCCACGCCCTTCAGTCCCACAGCCGCAGCGACTGCGCATGCTGCGATCAGGTTGTGGCCGCAGGCGTGGCCGAGCTCTGGCAATGCGTCGTACTCTGCTACGACGATCGCTTTGAAGGAGCCTGCTCCGGCAACTGCGGAGATCGCGGTGTCCAGCCCAAAGGCGCGTTCTGTCACTGTGAATCCGGCTGCGCGCAGCTCGTTCGCGACTTCCCTGCTGGAGTTAAACTCGGCAAAACCGAGTTCGGGCATGCCGTGGATGCGATGGCTGAGGTCGATCGCCTGGTCGCGAAAAGCCTCTATCTCCGCCTGCACTGCCCCTTTAATGGCGTTTCGGAGTTGGGTATTCCTGGTGGCAGATGCCCCTATGGTCTCGGGGATGGCTGCGTTGGCGCTCATACGTCGGCCGCCGCAACGAATCCGACGGCATGGCCTTCGGGCACGGCAAAGGACCCGCCCCCTGGCGCCGTCGTCAGGAAAGCCCACACGAATCCCGTGACGGGCATCTTGACCTCTTCCAACACCGACCCATCCATGCCCACGATGTGCGCAACAACGCTGCCTTGCTCCATAACTGTTCCTGGATCGCAAACCGGGAATAGAACACCTGACTCGCGGGAGGTGAGTACCCCATGGTAGGTGAAACTTCCTTGGAGCCTTTCCACCAACTGGGGTGCAACTGGTTCCTCCAACATTCCTAGCTTGGACATGATGTTGAGGACACCTCGGACACCCGCTTCGTATCCTTGGTGTCCATGCTCGTCGAGCAACTCGACCATCAGCCCCGGAATACCATGTGCTGACGCGGCAGCAGCGGGCTGGCCGTCCACGGACCCCACCTTCTCCGCGGTGCCGTCCTCTGGGTCGGTCATCAGCACCGGGGTGACGCCGAAAGCTTCCGCCATTGCGCGCTGGACTTGGCGGACCTCGGGTGAGGAGCACTGTGCCGCGAACTCCATCGACATGGGCACCGCTGGCTCCGCGTTGTTGTGCAAGTCGATGTAGTGAGTCGCGACATCGAAGAGACTGCGGACTTGCGCCCCTATCCGCAGCGTTGGTGATCCGGCTGGGTCGCTGGGCCAGTAGCACGGCATTCCCAGGTGGATGCCGTCCTCGGGAGAGGCGTAGGTCGCCCGGTCGAAAGCAAGGGGATTGGTCACCGGAACTGAGATCAATGTTCCTCGCAGCCTCGCCGGGTCAATGCGCGCGATGAGCTTGAGAAGTGTTCGTGTTCCCGTGATTTCAGTGCCATGCGTGGCTCCAGTGACAAGAAGGACAGGACCAGGCTCCGCCCCGTGCATGATGCTCACCGGCACACTGACTACTTGTCCGGAGGCGGACGTGGTAGCGGTCAGGCGACCGTGTCGCAGTTCCCCTGCGGGTACGTGGAGGGATCCGACCTCGAATACGCTCATTGCGGGATTCCTTAATGTTGGTTTCACGATGCAGGCGTCGCTGTGGAGGCGAGGCACCGGTGGGTGATGGCATCGGTGGTTAGCTGATCCCCGGTCAGCTCTCCGGAGACGGCCCCGTTCTTGATGACGATGACTCGATGACAAAGATGGGCCAGATCCTCATATTCACTGCTCGCGATCACGACGGAGCAGCCGTCTTGGGCAGCGCGGTTGATCAGGTCAAAGAGAGTCTTCTTGGCTCCCACGTCCACGCCGTTGGTCGGTTCGTGGAGGAAGAGAACGTGGGGACGGGTGAGCAGCCACTTGGCAAGGATTAGTTTTTGCTGGTTGCCGCCGCTGAACGAGCTCAGGGGCAGATCGGGCGCCAGCGGCCGCAACCCAACACGGCGCATCGCCTCGATTGCGTCCTTGTGCTCCTCTGAGTAGGCCATGCGACCCGAACGCCAGTAACGCCTCAGGGTGGCCATCGTGAGGTTCTCGGCCGCCGAAGCCGCCATGAGTCCGCTGGAGGTCGCCCGATCTGCGGGGATATATGCCATCCCCATGCTCATGGCACGGCGCGGTCGAAGCCACTTCTGCTCGACTTCCGTGCCTTTGACTTCGACTTTCCCTTCTCCGCGGCTGGCACCGAAGCACAGACCTATGATCTCCTCGAAACCATCTCCCACGAGACCCGTCAGCCCGAGGATCTCTCCGCGGGACGCCACGAATGAGACATCACGCGTTTCTGCTCCGCTGAGATTTGTAGCCCGTAGGACGGGCTCAGTCACGCTCGTATGTTCGGACGGATAGAGGTTCGTGAGCTCCGTGCCAAGGATGGCCGTTATGAGGTCGTCGGTAGTCGCTGACGCGACGTCCATGGTTGTCACGACTTCTCCTGACCTCAGGATGGTCGCCCGATCGCAAACATCCTTCACTTCGTCGAGTCGGTGCGTCACAAACACCACCGAGCTACCGGTGGCCTTGATCCTGCGGAGGACCTCGAATACCTGGTGCACCGCGTCCGCCGGGAGGTAGGCTGTGGGTTCGTCCAGGACGAGCACACCCCTTTCTTCGCCGCTTATGGACTCGATGCCCCTGATGATCGACAGCATGGCCCGCTCTACTGCGGACAGGCGTGCGACCACCGCGTCGGGCGAGAGCCCGAGCCCATACCGTCGGAGGGTCTCTTCGGTATAGGACCGTTGGGCGCGCCAGTTGATCCTTCCCCACTGTGTTCGGTAACGGCCTAGCCCTAGCGTCTCCATGACGGTGGATGAAAGGACCAGGCCGAGATCCTGGTGCACAAATCCAAGCTTCAGGCGTTCTGCCGTCTTAGGGTCGATCGGGAGTCCCTCCGACCGGCCGGACACCGTGACGCGGGGAGCATTGTCTGCCGCGTAGCCCCCATCCGGGGCGATCTGGCCGGCGAGGAGTTTGATCAGTGTGGACTTGCCTGAGCCATTCTCGCCCAGGAGGGCATGGATCTCACCGGACACGATGTTGAGATATGCCTCCTTGAGGACGGGACGGGCGCCGTAGGACTTAGTGAGATGCTCGGCCCGGAGCAGGGGCTCCTGGTTCGTTGAGTTCATGGTACTGATCACCCTTGCCAGAGCCGGGTGTAGAAGGTACGGAAATCGAACGCGCCGTACCAGTCGCCGGACTTCTTCGCGAGGTCGATCGTGTCGATGTTGGCCCGCGTAAATGTCCGGTTCGGGACCTGCTCGTCTGCGACCGCATCCTCGCCTGCGATCGCGCGCATCGCCTGGTCAACCGCCGCCCACCCCATTTGGTAGAGGTTGGTCCCTACTGTCGCCGCCTCCGGGTCCGCCTTGTCCTGGAGCCCGCTCAGCGCCCCGACAATGGCGTTCGAGCCCACCAAGCGGATGTTTCGGCCGGCGAGCCCGGTGATCGACGGCTTGATCGCCAGATTCATGTCGTCGACGAGGCTCACAACGTAGCGGGTTTCTGGATTGCGCTGCAGAAACGCGTTTACCTGCGGTTGCAGGAGGGACGACCAAGCTTCCAAAGGTGCGTCCTGCACGGCGACCTTGGCATCGGGGCACAACTGGGCGAACTGTTTCGTGAACTGGTCGACCACATCGGAACTCGAGGTTCCGAAGCTCGAAGAGCCCAGATAGAGCACACCTGCGTGGCACGACGAGTCCGCAGCCACGAAGTTGGCCTGCCGTGTGCCCACGTCGTTCGTTGCCGACGCGTAGGCGAATACACCGATATCGGCAAGTTCCTTAGAGACCTTGCCCGGCGCGTCACTGCCGACACTGATCACGGGGATCCCGTGGCTTTTGGCCCCGGTGATGCTCGATGCAACGCTCTTCGGGGGCGTGCCCTGAAGCAGGATGACGTCGACGGATTGGGCAACTGCCTGATCTACGAGGGAAGCGGCCTTCGGAGGATCGCCCTCGCTGTCCGAAACAGTGACGGTGGCACCCGCCGCCGCGGCGCCCTCCTTGACGCCGGCAAGAACGTCCTGGCTGAACGGGAAACTGAGGCCGCTCGCGATGAACCTGATGTTTTTGCCCCGTAAGGAAGTCCCGTTCTTGACCGACGGGATCTTGGGGCTAGTGGTCACGGGCGCAATGTCGAGGGCTAGCGCCTTGGTGGCGACGCTTTCGGGGTTTGAGGTCCCCGCGGCGGCATTTGTGGTCTCACTCGCTCTTTGACAGCCCGTCATGCCCAGGAGCGCAACGGAAATTACGATGGGCAGGATGGCTGCACGTTTCTGTCTCATCATTTGAATCACCTAAATTTGTTTGGGTCGAGAACGACATTGTTCTTGGATGCTTATGCGCGAATTGTTCGGCCGTTGCGGCGGGCCGCAAACGTTGAGAGGGCGACTCCCAGGATCAGAGCCATGCCGTAGAACACCTGCGTCACCCAGCCGGCCAGTCCCAGGAGCTGGAGCCCGGTGATGCCGGTTGCGAGGAAGTATGTCGCGACCGCCGTTCCTAAGATGTTGAAACGGCCGGGCGTGAAACTGGTGGATCCGAGCATCGCGGCCGCGAACGGTGCGAGCGCGTAGCTGGTACCAACGTTTGGGTCAGCCGAGCCGAGCACTCCGGTAAGCAGAACTGCGGCCACCGCGCCAAGAAGGCTGGATACGATAAGGGACCCGGCTCGGATCGCGTCCACTCGAACTCCGGACAGGCGAGCTACCTCTCGCCCGGCACCTGTGAAGTACAGGCTGCGGCCGATGGGCGTGTGCTGGAAGACGTACCACGCCACCACAACCACACCCAGGGCGTAGAAGAAGACGAGCTGGATCCCGCCCACAGTGCTTCGGGCGGCATCAACCAGGTCCACAGAGATGCCGGTGACGGTGAGGTTATTCAGCCCCAAAGCGAAGCCGATGAGCACCGAGGTCATCGCGAGTGTCACAATGAGTGAACTGATCCCGATACGGACGACGAAAAAGGCGTTCACGCATCCGACGACCAACCCAATTGCCAGCGCCACGAGCACTGTCGGCATCAGCGGCCACCTTTGGATGACGTTTAGATACCCCATCGTGACAACCGTGATCACAACTACACCGCTCGACGACAGATCGAACTCCCCGGCGGCCATGGGAATGGTCACTGCGATTGCCACGATCAGGACCGTGGCCTGCGAACTGAGGAGGTAACCCAAGTTCGAGCCTGAGAGGAAAACTCCGGGCAGGAGCACGCCAAAGGCCACGATCATCAGGGCCCAGGTGATAATCAGCCCGAAGCGCGAACCGATCAGAGCGATCCAATCGTGAGCCCGCAACCTCGGCTCGGCCAGGGGGGCGTCAGCCGTGTTTGCGGGATGGGATGGTCCGTCCTTAACCAGGCCACCGCGAGACGTCGCGGGGGAGGCCGCAGGGTCTTGTCCGATTCGCGTTTGCGCCATTTTGTCACTCCTATGGATCTCACTCAGTGCTTGCGCGTTGTCGCGCTTTAAGAAAAGTCTGAGGTCAACGATCATAAGAGGCAGAAATTTGTTTGAATTCAGCAACAACACGGCCAAAATTGTAGGAAAACGATCCTCGCTCCGGCTGGTTGGGCTCAGTCCGTCCACGGTCGGAGCGGGACGACGCCCGCGGACCGACCATTTTCGCCGAGAAGCCTGCCCATTCGCTTGACGGACCGCAGATCGATAACCCGGTTAGACACAACCACAAAGGGAAACCGCTCAAGCAGGGTTGCCTCTACCGCCTCGATCTCTCCCAGCGAGTGGAGCCAACAGGTCGCCATGAGGTTGTTGGGTCCTGTCGTTGCCGCCGCGACGCGAACTTGAGAGGATCCTGCCAAGGTCCGACACACCTCCTGAAGCCTGTTCGCCGGAACCTTGCCCCAGATTGTTGCCGAGATGGGCCAGCCAAACACTGGCGCGGCAAGATCGCACCTGACTCGCACCACCCCACTGTCAACAAGCCGGCCCACGCGACGCCGGGCGGTCGCCGGGGTCACGCCCGCCTGTGCCCCCAAATCCTGGAAGGCCGTTCGGCCGTCAATCACCAACGCGTCCAGCAGAGAACGATCCACTGGATCTAGCTGCGGCATCTCCCGGCGGTCGAGCGTATCCCGTGAAGTTACTGATGCGAGCCTGCCAACCTGACCGGCGTCCATCGCGCGGAGCCGCCAGCGGCTACCCTCTCCGTACAGTGTGGTTACAATCGATACTTCGACACGGTCAACTCCGGGATAGCTCCCCAGCCGGCTCAATACACTCTCGTGAAGCGAGTAGAGGCTGCTTGAGAACACCGTCATGGAGAGATCGGGCGCGCCCCCCGTGATTTCCAAGGTCGCCACTGAAGGGTCGTTCTGCAGCCTTACGACCAATTTTTCCCGAAGCCGTGGACGGCACCACATCAAGACGAACGCGGTCACGCCAACAGTGTGAAAAGCCGGACCGGGCGTAGCGCTCACCCAAGCGAGCCCGGCTTCGCGCAAGCGGTCCCACCGGCGAGCCAAAGTGATTGGCGCGACGTCCAGCGCCTGGGAGATCAGAGCCCATGGCGCGCGCGGCGCGCGCTGCAGTGACTCCAACAACGCCAAGTCAAGCTCGTCCGGAGCGATGGATTCGTGCACAATTCCTCGACTATTTGAAGGTTGCTTCCCTGATGAGGCGGGACGAGACGACGTGGCGTTGGCCGCGAGACCTGTGCGCGAACTTAACAGTCGACTCGGCGGTATGTCAACGTCCGTGTTGCCTCTTGCTGGATCGCACTAGGGTGCCACCAGGCCCGTATTGCCGTGGATGAGTTCGTGTGCGTGGGCTGCCGCGAGGGGCGCGGCAAGGCGATGAACCGCCTGGAACGTCTCGCGAACCACCGGACCGCGCCAGTCCTTCGGGAGGTATTCCAATGGCAGGTTCGGGTCCCGGTACGGGAAGCGGCGCCACAGAGTCAGCATGGGAATGTAGTAACGGAAAGCATCCCGGCGCAGCTGGGCCGTCGAGTTGGCCAGGGCAGCTCCGGGATCATGGCCTACCAGTCCGGCCCAAAGATCTCCGGCCCCTTCGTAGAGATCCAGAAATTCGGCGAATTGCTCGTCGATGGCCTTCAGATCCCACCATTCGGCCACCTTCGGCCGCATGGGGCCCTCAAACAAGTAGTCGCCCCGGAAGAAGTCCACAAACTGAACAAGGCCGCGCGAGGCAAGCCGCTCACGGGCTTGTTCAAGTACTTGGGCCGGTGCGATCCATACCCCCGATGCCACGGACCCAAAACCGAGCCCGGACAGCTCTGACCGCAGTTGGTGCCGGCGGTTCCGCATTGTTTCGGGGACGGAGAACACCGCGAGGACCCAGGATTCCAGCTGGGCGGAGCGATCGGCGGCGAAGATTCTCCGGTCGCCCTCGCGGAAAACATCCAGAACAGTGTCGGACAGTTCGTATTTGGCGACACCGTCCTGGCGGACACTTTTGAGGACACCCTTGGCTTTGAGCCGCGAGACTGAGGAACGGACTCCCGGCGCGTCGTAGCCGAGGTCGCCCAGCATGGAAATCAGCACGGAGACAGGGAGGGCGTCGCTCGAACTACGGCCGTAGAGCCCATACAGGGTGACGATCAGTTGCTGGTGGCGCACCGGCGGAGCGGGCATGTCCATCATGGTTCAGAGCCCCGGACTGTTCGGGACCGCTACGCCAGCGGCCTGCCGGATCCGCTCCGGCCATGGCTGGGCCGAGGCTGAGCCCGCTGGGACGTGGGCGGTGGTCAGTGTCCCGTGGGCAGCCAGGCCGCCCGGCGAGTTTGGATGTGCGTGGCCGTGGACCTCGAAGGCAAGAGTCATGGACGTACGGCCGACTTTTTGGATCTTCACGGTTGTCGTCACCCGTTGGCCAAACCACAGCTTGGCCGTGTAGTTGACCACTTGCTGCACTCGCGGAGCACTCGGGAAGTACTCCGGAAGCGCCAGATTCCGGAAGAGCTCTGCCTCGGCAGCCTCGACCCAGCGCATGATCGCGGAGTTGTGTTGATGGCCCGACGCGTCAGTGTCCACCCATTCCACAGCCCTGTCGATGCTTGCCTGCGTCTCTGGCTGTGCTTCGCTGCCCTCCATGGTTCCCCCTTCGGCGACGCTGTATTGCTCAGGCCGCCTTCAATTGTATACATCAAGTGACGGCCGTTCGGAACTCGATATGCCGAAGGAGGTGGGCTCAGGACGGAAGCAGCCATACAGCCTCCTGAAACGGTGAGTTAGTCGCTCCCTATTCACATTTGTGCATCAAAAGTGAATAGCGGCGGTCCTGGTCGTTCCTCAGGTGCGCACCCTACTCCGCGAACAGCCCCGCCAGATCCTCCGCCGTCAGGGCGCCACCAGTCAGGGCATCGCCTTCCATGACGTCCGCGAACAGCTGCGATTTCCTGGTCTTGAGGGCCATGACCTTTTCCTCGATGGTGTCCTTGGCCACCAATCGGTAGACCATGACGTTCCTCGCCTGCCCGATCCTGTGGGTGCGGTCCACGGCCTGCGCTTCGGAGGCGGGGTTCCACCATGGGTCCAGCAGGAACACGTAGTCGGCCTCGGTCAGGTTCAGGCCGAAGCCTCCGGCCTTCAAGGAAATGAGGAACACGGGCGCTGCGCCGTTCTTGAATTCGCTCACGACGTCGGCCCGGTTCCGGGTGCTGCCGTCGAGATAGCAATACTCAATGTTCTCCGCGTCGAGCCGCTCCCGGACCTTGCCCAGGAACCCCGTGAACTGGCTGAAGATGAGGGCCCTGTGCCCCTCGGCAACGATGTCCTCCAGCTGTTCGAACAGCACATCGAGCTTGGACGAGCGCACTGCGGACAGGGACTCGTCCACGAGGGAGACGTCCAGGCTCAGCTGCCGCAGAAGGGTGAGCGACTGGAAAATAGTGAAGCGGTTCTTATTGACGTCGTCGATGAGCCCAAGGATTTTCTGCCGCTCACGCTGAAGATGCGTCTGGTACACCTTCTGGTGCCGCGGGTTCAGCACCACTTCGAGCACCTGCTCCTGCTTGGGCGGCAGGTCCTTGATGACTTGCTCCTTGGTGCGGCGCATCATGAGGGGGCGTACCCGACGGCGGAGCTTGGCGAGCTGGGCCTTGTCGCCGTTCTTTTCGACAGGCTTTTGGTAGTACTCCGCGAAGCGGCGCGGGCTGGAGAATAGCCCGGGTGCGACAATCGAGGTCAGCGCCCAGAACTCCATGAGGTTGTTCTCAAGCGGCGTTCCCGTGATGGCCAGCTTGAAGGATGCCGGGAGTTTCCGGGCGCACTGGTACGCCTTGGATTGATGGTTCTTGACGAACTGGGCTTCGTCGAGCATGAGCCCGGCCCATTCTTTGGCTGCGTAGGCCTCGTAGTCGATCCGGAACAGCGCGTAGGAGGTGATGACGACGTCGGTTTCGGCCATGGCTTCCTGCGGATCCGTGCCGCTCTTGGCGAAGGTCTCTCCGACGGTCTTTATGCTCAGGCCGGGCGCGAAGCGTTGGACCTCGGCGGCCCAGTTGCCCACGACGCTGGTAGGCGCGACCACCAAGAAGGGGGCGCTGCCGCCCGCGCCGTCAACGGCGGATTCAGCCTGCTCCTTCGCCGCGCACATCAAGGCAATCGCCTGCACTGTCTTGCCGAGGCCCATGTCGTCGGCCAGGACGCCGCCCAGGCTGTGCCGGTAGAGGAAACTCAACCAGTTGAAGCCCTCCAACTGGTACGGACGGAGCTCGGCATCAAGCGAGCCCGGCAGCGGTAGCCCGGTCACGCCGTCGTCGAGCAAGCCGCCCACGGCCTCGCGCCATGCGGCCGCTTGCTCGTCCACAATCCCCAATTGCGCGAGCTCATCCCAAAGCCCCGCCTGGAAGCGGCTGATCTGCAGGGTGCCGTGCCGGTCCGGGTTGTCCTGCAAGGACCTGGCCTCGTCGATCAGCGCGCGGAGTTGGTGCAGTTCGGGCAGGTCCAACGAGAAGTAGGCGCCGCTGGGCAGCAACATCCGGCTTTGGCCGGCCGCGAGGGCGGAGAACACTGCGGCGAAGGACACAGGTTCGCTCTCGAGCGTGATGACGATGCCGAGATCGAACCAGTCGCGGCTGTCGGTGGCCTTGGTCGAAATGGAGACGACCGGAGCCTCGGTGGCTTCGCGGTAGTCGGCGATCTCGCCGGAGGTGTCCACGACGACGTCGGGCAGTTCGCGCATCCGGGGCAGTACCTCCTCGGTGAAGGCCAGGGTGTCGAGCCCGTCCAGCGCCACCGAGGCCGCAAGGCGTGGAGCCCCCCATCCGCCGCTCGAGGATTCGCCCAGCGCAGCAACCACATCCCAAGGCCGGCCCAGGGACTCCAGGATCCGGGCTTCCTCGGCGTCGTCGCGGTAGCCGTGGTCGTCCGGGTGCCGCCAGAGGGGCTGGGCCGTCACGAGCTTGCCGGCCTTGTAGTGCCACTCCCAGTGCAGCCGCACCCGGTGGTCGGAGCCGTAGTTCGCCAGCAGGGACAGCGTGGGCACGGCGAGGACCGGCAACTCCACTGAATGGTCCGCAGCCGTGACCCGGGTGGACTGCTTAAGCTTCGGATAGAACGCCGTGAGGAATCGTTCTTCGTCCTTCGCCGGGATCTGGAGCCGGGAAGCGCCCATGACGAAATCGAGGAGTTCCTGCGACTCGCCGCCCTCCAGCGGAGCCAGCGTGATGAGGTTCTCGGGTGCCGGTACGCCGGGCAAGTGCCCCTCGCCGGGGCCCGTGAAGAACAAGCCATGCGCCGGGCGGCCGATCAAGCCCAAGGTCGCCGGATCGAGGGCGTCCGCGCCCAAGGTCACCGACGGCGCCAGCTGCAGTCCGTCGTCGGGCCGGCCGCTTTCCAGTCGGCTCAGGTCAAGCCCGACGACGGCGGGCTCCGCAGCAATGCGGACCGGCTCGGCCCCGCCGGAGTGGATGAGCGAGACTCCTATCTTCTCGGCCTCAGCTATGAGGCTCCACAGGTTCTTGCCGGCGAATTCGTTGAGCAGCATCCACATGCTCGAAGTGAGCTGCCGGTAGTCCGAGGTGGAATGCGCGGCCAGGAAGTTCTGCATCCAGTCGATATGGGCTTCGTTGAACTCGCGCTTGTAGCCGAGGTAGTTCAGGTTGGTCCAGGAAACATCGCCCCGGATCCATTTGCCCTTGGCGCCCATCATCACCGGGCGGGCCTTGAGCTGGCGCACGCTGCGGAGCGGATCGCGCCGGCCTGTGTAGGAGAAGTGCGGGGCAGGTTCTTCAACCTCGAACGCCAGTGCCAAGGGGAGGCCTTGGCCTTGCGGGGCGGTTCCCGGGGTGGCGATGAGCTTGCTGAGTGCCTGCTCCCAGGCCGGCCGCTGCACGATTCCCCCAGGCTGAGCCGTCTGTCCGAACGCAGGCGCGCTGAGCAGCTGTGCGCGCACGGCAGGATGGTCTTCGGCGGCGAAGAGAAGGGCGGCCACGTGTTTGCAGTCCTTGCGGACGGGGCAACTGCAAACGCCAACGGTGCAGCTCCAGCCGCCGGGCTTGCGGACCAGCTTGGCCGACGTCGAATACGCTGATGGGCCACTGCCCCGGACTTTGCCCATCATCAGACCGGTCGCAGAGTCGAAAGTGATGCTGCTGACCCGGCTTCCCATGGCATAGGCCAGGCCGGCCGCCAGGGAGCGGTCGTTAATGGCGGGTGTCTGAATCGCCAGTTCCCAGGAGTCGTCTGAGTGGGAAGGCATTCGTTGGGGCTACTTTCGGCAGGAGGCTATCTATGAATCCTAGGGCCCGCGGAGCAGCCCTGAAACTTTGCCGGACGTTCACCTCTGCCTAGCTTGCCCGACAACCGCCCCCGCGTACGTTGAAAGGGTCCGGAGCAGCACAAGCTTCCTAGCAGTGAGGAAATCCCATGACCAGCAATGAGAACCCCGTCGTTCTGACGAAGGACAGCATCGAGGCCGCCAGCGCCGACGTTGTGGACGCGAACGTCACCGTGGTCAACGAGATGTACGAGGAGCTCCTCAACCATGAGGAAATCGCTACCAATGCTCTGCGCAGCTACTTTGTGGACTACTACCTGACACAAGCACTCGCGGGCGGTTTCGCCCACTACGTGTTCACGGTCCCGGAACGCGAAGAGGTGGATGCGTTTGTCCGCGAAGGTCTCGAAGGAATGGGTGCCAAAGGCCACCTTGAGCTGTTCAACCGCACCGCCGCAGCTTTCGACGCGCTTTCCGAGGACGACGCCGAGGCCTACCTGGACGGCGATCTTGACGAGTCCGAGGTGGCACCGGAAGCCGTTGCTGAGCTCGAGGCCCTCGACGGCGAATTCGAATCCCTCCTGGAAACCGAAGACATCATCGAACTCAACGCAGCGTGGCTCCGCAGCCAGGACGGCGTGCTTTACCTGGACGAGGAGCAGCTCAAGGCACACATCGCCGAGCGCGTGGCCCTCATCCCGAACCTCGAAGAGCGCCAGGCCGAGGCGGCCGAAGCGGAACTCGAGAACGCCCCTGAATTCGAGCTCATCATCCGTGAACTGTGCGACGTTGCCGGCTACCAGCTGGAGAAGATCACGATGGGCGATCCCAACTACGAGCACGACGGCGAGACGATCCTCGCCTGGCACTTCACCACGGACCACGGCAACTACATCATGATCGAAGAGGACGACGAAGCCTTCATGATCCACCCGGAGACGAAGGAAATCATCGCGGCCGTCGAGTTCGAGGACGCTGACGAGTTCGAAGACGCCTAAAACGCCCGCTCACCTGTAGGGCTTCTGAGGCGGACGCTAGCTCACCTTTAGGGCCTCTCAGGCGGACGCCCGCTCACTTATGAGGCCTCCAGGACAAACGCTCGCTCAGATCTGCCGGCCGGTCCGGAGAGATCTGAGCGAGCGTTTGCCATTTGGGGTGCAAAGGTGAGCGAGGGTTTAGTAGCCCATGCTGCTCCCGCTTGGGGTGCTGCTGCTCGGGGTCAGCATGGAACCGGACGGACTGACCAAGGACCAGACACCGCCCACGCCTTGGCCGTAGGTGTCACTGGAGTCTTCGTCCTTGGAGTAGAAGTAGATAGGCATGCCGTTGATGGTGATCTGCATCTTGCCGTCCGCTGTGGGGATGGTGCCGATGGTTCCGCTCACCCCGTCAACCGCCGGCATGGTCGACGTCGTTGTCACGGCAGGCCAGTTTGTAGCGCAACCGCCGGTACAGGCGCTTTTTCCGGAGTCCTTGACGTCCTTCGAGAAGATGTAGACGCTCTTGCCGTTCGCCGCAACGACGCGCTCGCCGACGCTCGACGACGCCGTCTTCAGTTCCGCCGCGCCAGCAGGAGTGCTCGACGCGGGAGCGCTTGAACTCGCCGACGCCGCGGAGCTGGGGGTGGTGGCGCTCGAAGACGTGGAAGACGCGCCGGGGCTTCCTCCACAGCCAGTGAGGGCGATGGCCAGGGCAAGGATGCCGAGCCCGGTGCCGAGTTGCTTCTTCATGGTTTGCTCCTTCGCTTGCACCGGCCGTGGACGTGCCGGAAGCTAACCCGTACGACGCCGCCGGGTGAAGAATGGTTCACAGGGCTTGAACCTTTTTCGTGGCGGGCACGTCGTATCGCAGGAGAAGGGGAAGCCGAGCACCAAGGAGGCGCCGATGCCGCTCGACGAGGACGTGGTGGCCGCAATTTACCGCGACCACGGCACAGCCCTGCGCCGCTTCGTGCTGAGCTGCATGCCGGACGCGCACTTGGCTGAAGACGTGGTGCAGGAAACCATCCTTCGCGTGTGGCAGCACGCACCCCAGATCACCGGCAGCCTGCGTAGCTATTTGTTCCGCACTGCCCGCAATGTCATCATCGACAACTACCGCAAGGCCCAGCGGCGCCCGGCAGAGGCTGCCGAACGCGACATGGCGGACCCGGAGGAGGCCACCGAGCGTGTGGACGAACTCCTCAACCGGGTCCTTATGGAGGAGGCGCTCCTGCGGCTCAGCACCGAACACCGGGAGGTCCTGGTAGCCCTGCATTACGAACGTTTCACGGTGAACGAGGCCGCGCTGAGGCTCAACATCCCCAGCGGTACGGTGAAATCGCGGGCCTTCTACGCCGTCAGGGCGCTTCGAACGATTCTCGACGAAATGGGGGTGCAGCGGTGAACGAAACCGGACTTCACCAATTGCTGGGCGCCTACTTGCTCGGCGGCCTCGAGCCCGCGGAGGCCCGGCTTTTCGAGGAGCACTTGGCAAGCTGCGCTGATTGCCGACTCGAGCTGGGCGAGCTGGAGAGCCTCCCGGCCCTGCTCGACGCCGTCCCCGTGCCCGACGCCGTCGCGCTTGCCGCCGGGCGGCCCGCCGTCGAGCCCTCCGCCGCCGTTCCGTCCGTGACGTCCGACGCCCGCTCACTTTTGGGGGCTTTTTCAGAAACGCTCCCGCAGCCGATTCTCTTGAAAATGGCAGCACGGCGGCGGAAATCCCGACGCCGGTGGGTGGCTCTGGTGGGTGCCGTAGCCGCCGCATGCCTTGGGTTGGGCATACTGGCGGGGCCCATGTTGAACCAGCCGCCCAAGCCTGACGCCAGCTATTCGCTGCAGACAGACAACGGCCTGCAGCTCACGGTGGGGCTCGTCAGGAAGGCGTGGGGGACCGAGCTGCAACTGGAAGGCCGCAGCATGCCGGCGCAAGGCACGATGTACCTGTGGGTCAAGGGCCGCGACGGCACGGAGGAAATGGCTTGCGGTTGGACCGCGACGTCCAGCGGCCACATCAAGGTCACGGGCGCGACGCCGGTCCAGCTCGCCGGGATTTCGGGCGTGGAACTGCGCGATGACAACCAAAAGACGGTCGCGGTGATTTCGGTCCCGGGGAGCTAGGGGTCCCCAGGACCTAGGCGGTCAGCGTACGCGGCTACGCTGATGCGGCTTCGCTGGCAGCAGGATCGGGCAGATCGCCTCGTTCCCAGGTGGGCATGTCCAGTCGGTTGAAACTGTAGAGATGGAGTCCAGAGACACCATCCGGGTGCGCCATGAGTTCGGAAACCAGGCCTTCCGGTGAGTACTTGTCCACGCCTAGAAGCTTGCGGGCAAGGACTCCTTTGTTACTGAGGAACTTCAGGGATGTCCCGACGCCGATCTGGGTCGCCAGCGCCAGCAGTTTTGTCCGCGGAACGGCCCCGGCAACACCGGCCCACACCGGCAGGTCGACCCCTTCGCGGCGCAGGAGTGCTGCGTAATCGAGGACCTTCGGGGCGGAGAAGCACATTTGCGTGACAACGTGCGTGGCCAAATGTTGTTTGGCCAACAGGGCATCCAGCAAGTCCAGTCCGCTCACGGAAGGGTGCCCCTCGGGGTAACCGGCGATGCCCGCGGTGATGCTACCGCCGGAGTACTCGGCGATGTCCGCCAAGAGGGGAAGGCTCGATCGATAGGGGCCGGCAGCTTGCGCACCGTCTCCACCGATGGCGAAGACCTCCGCGATCCCGGCGGCCCCGCAGTCCCGGAGGATGCCGGAAAGCTGCGCCCGGTGCTCCAGCCCGCGCGCCGAGAGGTGCGGAATCACGTTGTAGCCCAGAAGGCTGAGCTTGATGGAAGCCTCCATGGTCCGTGCGATGCCGTGATGGGGCAGGCAGGTAACGGTGAGCGCAGTGGAAAGTGGCACAGCGGCCTGGACTTTTTCAACGATTCCGTCCGAGGGAATGATTTCAATCCGGGTGGGGAACATGCTGGCTCCTTGCGGATCAGGCCGTCGCGTGGTGTGCGAGGAGGGTGCGGGCTTCCTGGCGGGTGGTGCCGGAGTCCTGGATGCCTTCGGCGATGTGGGCCAGGTGGGCGGGGATTTCTCGGCCTTTCTTGCGCATCGCGGTGGCCCAGAGGCGTCCGGCGCGGTAGGAGGAGCGGACCAGGGGGCCGGACATGACGCCGAGGAAGCCGGTTTC
>NZ_JBIYDB010000010.1:0-139307 GCF_044908325.1 Arthrobacter sp. GAS37 | reverse complement strand
ATGAAAGTAAGCTCAAACATAGCCGGGACCTCCCAAACCTCACATGTGGCACTACCATTGCACTCCCCGGGAGCCGTCAGGCCAAGGGAGCCGTCGATGGCAACCCACGGCCCTGTGAAACAGAAGGCCCCGGCCCCCATACCCGCTTGCCCTCACGTTCCCCGTCCGGGATAGAGGACATCACCGCCGGGTTCCAGGCCCCGCAGCGCCGCCCTTCCCGCACCCCGGGGAACGGATCACACCAAGCCGGCGCTGCCGGACCGCCCCCGGCGATAATGGCCGGCCCGGACGGGCAGGATCTGCATTCACTTCATATCGTCTAGAACCCGCCGCCGCCGCCTGTCTCGCCCGCCATATTGGCGAAGCGGGAGTAATGCCCTTGGAAGGCAACCACGATGTCCTTGGTGGGACCGTTACGGTGCTTGGCGATGAGGATGTCGGCCTCGCCAGCGCGGGGGGACTCTTTGTCGTAGACGTCTTCGCGGTGAAGCAGGATGACCATGTCGGCGTCCTGCTCGATGGAACCCGATTCGCGGAGGTCCGAGACCATGGGCCGCTTGTCCTGGCGCTGTTCGGATCCACGGTTGAGCTGCGAGAGCGCGATGACCGGAACCTGGAGCTCCTTGGCCAACAGCTTAAGGGCACGCGAGAATTCGGAGACTTCCTGCTGGCGGGATTCCACCTTCTTGCCGGAGCTCATGAGCTGGAGGTAGTCGAGAATCACCAGTTTGAGGTCGTGCTGCTGCTTCAGGCGACGGCACTTGGCCCTGATTTCCATGAGGGACATATTGGGGCTGTCATCGATGAACAAAGGAGCGTCGTTCATGCGGCCCATGGTGGTGGCGATCTTGGACCACTGCTCGTCCTTGATGGTGCCCTTGCGCAGGTCCTGAAGGCCAATGGTGGCTTCCGCTGACAGCAGGCGCATCGCGATTTCGTTGCGTCCCATTTCCAGCGAGAACATCACGGTGGCGAGGTTGTGCTTGATGGCAGCGGAACGGGCGAAGTCCAGCGCGAACGTGGACTTACCGACGGCTGGGCGCGCGGCGATGACGATCATCTGGCCCGGGTGCAGACCATGGGTGAGCTCATCGAGTTCGTAGAACCCTGTGGGGACGCCCGTCATGCCTTCCCCGCGGTGACCGGATGCCTCGATCTCGTCAACGGTGGACTCCATGACGTCCTTGAGCGCCACGTAGTCTTCCGCGGTGCGGCGTTCGGCCACGGCATAGATCTCGGCCTGGGCCTGGTTGACGAGGTCTTCCACCTCGCCGTCCTGGCCGTAGCCCATCTGGACGATCTTGGTGCCGGCGTTGACGAGTCGGCGCAGGACGGCTCGCTCAGCCACGATTTCGGCATAGTAGCCGGCGTTGGCCGCCGTGGGCACGGTCTGGATGAGCTCGTGCAGGTAGGCAGGGCCGCCGATCCTGTTGATCTCGCCGCGTTTGGTCAGCTCGTCGGACACCGTGACGGCATCGGCAGGTTCGCCGCGGCCGTAGAGGTCGATGATGGACTCGTATATGGTCTCGTGGGCCGGGCGGTAGAAATCATGGCCACGGACTAGTTCCACGACGTCGGCAATGGCGTCCTTGGACAGCATCATGCCGCCGAGAACCGATTGCTCAGCGGGGATGTCCTGGGGAGGTTTGCGGCTGGCGTCCGATGTCCGGCCGCCCTCGATCGAATCCAAGTGCGTAACTGACAAGCCGTCCTCCATTGTGTACCGCGCAGATAACTGTTCCCGGCGGTGCGGTAGGCCAATGCCCCGGTGAGGGTTGCTCCGACCGCGCCGTTTATGCCGGCTGGTCCAAACTGTTCCGTAGGGCACCGACAATTTTGGTTCCCCGAGATTTCCACAACTTATCCACAGACAGGTCCGCGGGCACGCTGCTTACCGACGGCACCAACGCGCCGTCCACCAGAAACAGGGGTTTTCCAAGTACCTAAAGCAGGTACTCAGTCACGTTAGCCCTGCTTTTCCGAGGCACCAAGCCGGGCCTGTGGATAAAGTGTGGAATACACACCCCTACTTGTGCACAGTCTGTGCATGACCCTGTGGAAAGAGAAATTCTTTTTGCGGCAAATAGCCTCTGAACTGGGAAAACGTTCTTCCCGCCATGTGGATCAAAAGTATTTTCTTCGGCGGATCATCCACAGGCCGATTCGCTCAATCCACACCCCGTCCCTCGTCCAATGGCCCAAAGAGGGATAAATATGCCAAAAATGTGATGCTCCCCACAATCCCTCCCGGAATTTGACAGATGGCTCCCAGAAGCTATGCCAAAGCAGGAATGTGCTGTGGATAACTGCGTTCTGACATAAGCTCTAGGTATGGGTTTCACTGTTGGGGATGTACTGCTGGTCGCAATGCCCGTTGTCATCCTTGTGGCTGTGATTTGGGCCCTGACGGCGGCATTCAAGCCACGCAACTCGGGGTTGTCCGACGCCGAGCGCTATCAACGGGAGCTGGCCGCCCGCTCGGCAGCCCACCAGGCCGCCCAAGTGCAGGCGGCAACGGCGGCAAGGGCCCGCATCGATGCATCCACAAGGCCGAGTCAAAACGCGCAGCAACAGTCGCAACAGGACAGCCAGTCGCGGGCCGCGCTGAGGGCGCAGGTCGCAGCCAGCCCGGGGGTCGGCCAGGCCGGCTACAACGGTCCCATCCTGCCCAACGGGCAGTTGAATCCACAGTTCGCCCTGCAATTGCAGGGCATGGTCCGCAGTGGGCAGAAGATTCAGGCCATCAAGCTCCTGCGCCAGCAAACCCACTCGGACTTGTTGACCGCCAAGAACTACATAGATCGGCTTTAGCGCATGTCATCCCTACTCGTCCCGGTCTCGATCCTGGCCGCCGTCGCCGTCGGCGTGCTGCTGATCAGCCGCATGCTCTCCCGCCGCTCTGCGGAACTTCGCAGTAATGCTGCCACGGGCAAAGCGGCCGTGGATCCCGTGGAGCTGGCCCGCAGTGCCGCCGCAAAGCTGAACGAGGATCAGCACCGGCAGCTGTATTCCCTGATCGCCCAGGGTCAGGCCATGGCGGCCATCAAGCTGTACCTCAGCGCCACCGGAGAAGGCCTGCGCGCCTCACGGGACGCCGTCGGCGCCCTTGCAGCGCACCCGCAGCCCTTCCGCAAGCCCGAGCCTGCCCCACAGGACCTCATGCCCGACGACGACGAGCCGGAGCGCTTCCCGTACCGTTACCGGGCAATCGCCAGCAAGGGCGACGTCACGCGTGAGGTGAGCAGCAACATGCTCAATGACGAGATCTACGGACGGATCCGCACCTTGGCCAAGAGCGGCGATGTCGAGGCCGCGGCGTTGGCGCTGACCAAGCATTCCGACATCAGCATGAAGCAGGCCCGCGAGTTCATCGAGCTGCTGGACGACTAGTGCCAGGAGCTGGGCAGCCGAGGCTCCCCTAGCGTCCCGCCGTGATCCCCGCGAGTAGTTGCTCAAAAGGCAGGGATTCCATCGCGTCCACCTTGCGGTGCGGCTGTTCGCCGCTCAGAAGCCGGGCCAGCTCGCCCGCCGCCCGGTCCACGCGGACCGATAGTGGCGACGCGCCGTCGTCGGCGTTTCCCCAATCCTGGGGCCCGGCGAAAACGGACGTCTGGGTTATCCGGGTGCGAAGGTAGGTGAAGAGCGGACGCATGGCGTAGTCGAGCACCATTTGGTGCCGGTCCGTGCCGCCCGTGGCGCCGAGAAGAACTGCCTTGCCGTCCAGGGACTTCGGGTCCAGAACGTCGATGAAGGACTTGAACAGCCCGCTATAGGAGGCGCTGAAGACGGGCGTGACGGCGATGATGCCATCAGAATCCTCGACGCCGGCGATCACCTCCGCGAGGCGCGGTGCTGCATAACCGGCGACGAAGTTATTGGCGATATCCACGGCCAGGTCCCGGAGCTCGACAACGTCCACCCGCACCTCATACGCGGCATTGCCCAGCTGGCGCTTGGC
This sequence comes from Arthrobacter sp. GAS37, assembly GCF_044908325.1. Classification (NCBI taxonomy): domain Bacteria; kingdom Bacillati; phylum Actinomycetota; class Actinomycetes; order Micrococcales; family Micrococcaceae; genus Arthrobacter; species Arthrobacter sp. GAS37. Next base: position 135,349 of record NZ_JBIYDB010000010.1, on the reverse strand, counting down.
CGACGCGGCGAGCTGGTCTGCAAGAAGCCTGCTCGACGACGGTACGCCAAGTCCGGCGGAAAGGACGGTTATGCGGCGGGTCTCCATGGCAATCTCCTGTTGCTGGGCGGTTTGATGGCTTCAAACCAGAGTACATGCGTTTGCATCTATACTCCCAAACTATGCCCCCGCCCCTTTTATTCCCCTGCTACAGCCGGACGGTTCCCTGGATGCACATCACCGAGCTCCCGCCCACCCAGATGTCGCCGTCTTCCGCCTTGACGTGGATCCGTCCCGCCCGGCCCAGCGCCCTGCCCTGCGAGGCGACGTATTGCTCCGGAGCCCGGCCACTGCCGATCAGCCACTGGGCCGCCCCCGCATTGAAGCTTCCCGTCACGGGGTCCTCCACCATGGCGTCGCCCGGAATGAACGTCCGGACCTCGAAATCGACGCCGGCACCCGGTTCTTGGGGACCGATCACGCCGACCTTCAGATCCCCCAACGCCGCGAGGTCCGGCTCGAGGCCAAGGACCTGCTCGGCCGACTCAAGCAGTACACCGATCCACTGCGGGCCATTGACCAGCCACGAGGCATCCAAAACCGCGGTTCGGGGCAGTCGAAGTCCGGCGGCCAACTGTTCCATGATTGCCTCGTCGACAGGCCCGAAGCGCGTCAGCGGCGGGGCAGCGAAGGCGAGGCGGCCGCCGTCGAGCTTCACCTTGACCAAGCCTGCGCCGCATTCCTGAACCAGCATCCCGTCCTGCTTCGGCACTCCGCCGGACGCCAGCCACGCATGCGCCGAGCCGAGTGTCGGATGTCCCGCGAAAGGAAATTCCTCGCTGCCGGTGAAGATCCGAACGCGGTAATCGGCCGCAGGATCGCTGGGCGGCAGCAGGAAGGTGGTCTCAGACAAGTTGGTCCAGTTGGCGAAATGCTGCATCTGCTCCGTGCTGAGCCCTTCAGCGTCGACGACGACGGCAAGCGGATTGCCGAGGTACGGCACGTCGGTGAAGACATCCACTTGCGAGAAGGGCCTGGTGCGCATCGTTTCAAGGTTCACCGCTGCAGGCTATCACCGGGGGGTGCGCGCAAAGCAAAGGACCCCCGCCTCCGGAAACCGGAGACGGGGGTCCTTCGAGCTGCGTCAGAGCTTACGCTACTTACTTGCAACGACCTCGAGGTCGATGACAGCAGAAACGTCCTCGTGCAGGCGGACGTTGGCCTGGTACGAACCAAGGGACTTGATGTGGTTCGGCAGTTCAACGTTGCGCTTGTCGATGGAGCCGAGGCCAGCGGCCTCAACTGCAGCAGCGACATCAGCCGGCTTGACGGTGCCGAAGAGACGACCGGACTCGCCGGCCTTCACTACGAGCTTGACCTTCTTGGAAGAAAGCGCAGAAGCCTGGGCCTGTGCAGCTTCAACCGAAGCGTGGGCACGAGCAGCGCGGGCAGCCTTGATGGACTCAACCTGCTTCTCGCCACCCTTGGTCCAGGTCAGAGCGAAGCCGCGGGGCAGCAGGAAGTTACGTGCGTAACCGTCCTTGACCTCGACAACATCGCCAGCAGCACCGAGACCGGTTACTTCGTGGGTCAGAATGAGCTTTGCCATGTTAGTTAATCCCTTCCTTAGCCGCGGCCAGCGCCGGAGTAAGGCAGCAGAGCAACTTCGCGGGCGTTCTTGATTGCCTGGGCGATTTTGCGCTGTTCCTGCACCGTGACGCCAGTGACGCGACGGGCGCGGATCTTTCCGCGGTCGGAGATGAACTTGCGCAGCAATGCTACGTCCTTGTAGTCGATGACGGTGATGTCAGCGGCCTTCAAGGGGTTGGACTTTGGTTTGGGCTTACGGAGTTCAGCCTTAGCCATCGTGGAGCTCCTTTTCTATGGAGCCCGTGGAATGGATCCACGGGATGGTGGTGCTCGACGGCGGTCGCCACCCGGGTGCCTCGCGGCACGTCCGGCGGGTTCCGGCGTCGAACTTGTGAGTGTTTAGAAGGGAGGTTCGGAATCCGGGCCGTTGCCCCATCCGCCCGCGTTGCTGACGCCCGGGGTAGCCCAGGGGTCTTCCTGCGGTGCGGATTGGCCGCCGCCCCATGTTCCGCCGGAGTTGCCGCCCTGGTTTGCACCAGCGCCGCCACCTCCGAAGCCGCCGCTGTTGTTGCCGCCGCCGAAGCCGCCCTGACCACCCTGACCGCCGGAGCGCTGGGTGCGGTTGACCTTGGCGTTGGCGTAACGCAGGCTCGGGCCGATTTCATCGACTTCGAGCTCGATAACGGTGCGCTTCTCGCCTTCCTTGGTTTCGTAGGAACGGCTCTTCAGGCGGCCGGAAACGATCACGCGCATGCCCTTGGTGAGGGATTCGGCGACGTTTTCGGCTGCTTCGCGCCATACCGATGCGCGGAGGAACAGGGTTTCCCCGTCCTTCCACTCATTGGACTGGCGGTCGAAGGTCCGGGGAGTAGACGCGATGGTGAAGTTCGCTACCGCCGAGCCTGACGGTGTGAACCGCAGTTCGGGGTCATTGGTGAGATTACCGATGACCGTAATAGTGGTTTCGCCTGCCATCTACTGCCTCCTTGTTCGTTCCTGCGGGGTAAAGAATGAAAGCTTGGAGCTGAAATTACTCAGCAACGACCTTCTGCTCTTCGGGGCGGGTGATCTTGGTGCGCATGATGGTCTCGTTGAGACTCAACTGGCGGTCAAGTTCCTTGGCGGTTTCCGGCTTGGCGGTGAAGTTCACCACAGCGTAGATACCTTCGGACTTCTTCTTGATGTCGTAAGCGAGGCGACGGCGGCCCCAGATGTCAACCTTTTCGATGGTTCCACCATCGGTGGTGATGACATTGAGGAACTTCTGAAGCGACGGCTCTACGGTACGCTCTTCGACCTCGGGGTCGATGATTACCATCAATTCGTAAGGACGCATATGTGAACCCACCTCCTTTGGGCTAAGCGGTTACGGCATTTCCGTAACAGGAGGTTCATTTGCGATGAACAGTGCTGCTGACCGCTTCCAGAAGCGGAAGCATGGCGCAGCACAGACTTCAATATCTTAGTCCATTTCCCGCCTCTAAGCCTATTCGGCGTGTCGGCAAGGTGGAATGCGCGGCGTCGCGTATGTGGATAACCCAGGTATGTGGATAACCCGCGTGGAACCGCCACGCCAGGCTCAGGCAGACTGAACCCATGACCATCCTCAAATCCACCGCCCTCTTTGTCCTCGCGGCCATCGCCGAGATCGGCGGGGCCTGGCTGGTATGGCAATCGGTCAAGGAGGCCAAGCCCTGGTGGTGGGCAGGCCTTGGGATCGTGGCCCTCGGCATCTACGGGTTCGTGGCGGCGTTCCAGCCAGACGCGCATTTCGGCCGCGTGCTTGCCGCTTACGGAGGCGTGTTCATTGCCGGATCTTTGGCTTGGGGAATGCTCATGGACGGATTCCGCCCGGACCGTTGGGATGTCATCGGCGCCATGATCTGCCTTCTGGGCGTCGCCGTCATCATGTTCGCGCCGCGATCGGGAAGCTGAGCCGCCAAGGCAGCTAAGCCGTCGAAGCGGCCGTCACGCAGCGCAACTTTCTGGACCGTCCGACGTCGGGATCCCCCGGTTTTCCGGAGTGCCGCTCCACCCGTGACGCTAAAAGTCTGCGTGGCGTGACGCCGGGGCCGGCCAGCCCCCGTGCCATGATCTGACTATGAACGCCGCAGCAAAGAGCCAAGGTCCGAAGTCTGTCCGTGCCAAACGTTCCCGATTGCGATTCGGGCTGATGATCGTCGCCGGCATCGCTGCGGCCGTAGCGACCGGAATATGGGGTCAGTGGATCTACGCACCCGCCGCCGGCTGGGCAGTGGCAGCGGCGGTCTACAACGTTTTCGTGTGGACAGTCATCACCCCGATGAAGGCCGATCAGACGAGGAGCCATGCCACGGAAGAAGATCCACGGCGCTCCACGGCCGACCTCCTCATCCTGTGTGCCGCCGTCGGTTCGCTCGCCGCCGTCGTGCTGGTGATGATCGGCGCCAAGGACGCGCACGGATTCGACAAATTCATGCTCGCACTGCTTGCCCTCGGCGGTGCGGTGGCGTCGTGGCTCCTAGTGCACACCCTCTTCACCTTGCGCTATGCCGAGGTGTACTACACGTCCGATCCGCCCGGCGGCATCGAATTCAACCAAAAAGCACCGCCGCAATACACGGATTTCGCCTATATGGCATTCAGTCTCGGGATGACCTACCAAGTCTCGGACACGTCGATCACCACCAGGGCAATGCGGTCTGCCGCTTTGCGGCACAGCCTGCTCGCCTACGTTTTCGGCGTCGGGATCCTGGCCACCACCATCAACCTCGTGGTGAGCCTCGCCTCCTGAGCCGGGCCGCCTTAGCCGGAGCTGCAGTCAAGCTAGATCGCTGTCCGGAAGAACAACTCCGCCACCGTGGCCAGGTGGCGCGGGTCTTCAACGCCGCATAGCTCGCGTGCCGAGTGCATCGACAGAAGGGGCACGCCGACGTCGACCGTCCGGATCCCCAGGCGGGTAGCCGTCAGCGGACCGATCGTAGAGCCGCAAGGGACGTCGTTGTTGGAGACGAACTCCTGGTAGGGGACGCCCGCCTCGCCGCAGAGCCGGGCCCAGAATGCTGCTCCGGTAGCGTCTGTGGCGTAACGCTGGTTGGCGTTGATCTTGAGGAGCGGTCCGCCGTTGAGGATGGGCCGGTTGGCGGGATCGTGCCGCTCGGGGTAGTTGGGGTGGACGGCGTGGCCGGCATCCGCAGAAACGCAGAACGACGCCGACAACGCCTGGCGCCGTTCGCTCACTGTGGCGCCCAATCCGTCGGAGATCCGGGTGAGGATGTCTTCGAGGATGGGTCCGCAGGCGCCGGAGCGCGAGGCAGAGCCGATTTCTTCGTGGTCGAAGGCGGCCAGGACCGCGATGGGGCCCCCGGCTGGCGCACCCGCGGCTGCGTGCGCAATTAGTGCCGCAAGCCCGGCGTGGGTCGAAGAGAGGTTGTCGAGCCGTCCTGAAGCGAAGAACTCGCCCTTGGCACCGAACTGCTCAGGCGCCTGGGTGTCCGCGACCACGATGTCGTAGCCGCCGATCTGGGCGGGATCCACGGAAGCCCCTGCCACGGAGTCCGCCAGTATTGCCAAGACGTCCGCGGAACCGGGATCGCCGAGGCCGAACACCGGGTTCATGTGCTGTTGCTTGTCCAGCGTGAGGCCGTCATTGACAGCCCGGTCCAGGTGGATGGCCAACTGCGGGAAGCGCAGGAGCGGTCCGGTAGCTGTGAGGTGCTGGGTGCCGTCCAGCATCACGAGCCGCCCCGCGAGCCGAAGCTCGCGGTCCAACCAGGAGTTCAACAAAGGGCCGCCGTAGACTTCCACGCCGGCCTGGAGCCAGCCGAACTTGCCTGTCGTCGGCTTGGGCTTGAGCTTGAAGGACGGAGAGTCCGTGTGGGCGCCGAGGATGTTGAATGCCGTGGTCGGAGTTGCGCCTTCCGGCGTTACCCAAGCAATGAGGGCGCCGTCCCGGATCACGTAGAAGCTGCCAGCCCCGCCCTCCCATGGCTGAAGTTCATCAAGGGCCGTGAAACCGGCCGCATCGAGCCGGCGTGCGGCCTCGTTGACGGCGTGGAAGCTCGACGGCGATGCGCTCACATATGCGCCAAGGTCCTGGATGTGTTCTGCAGCGGAGTTCGAAGGCATGGCTCCGAGTCTAGTTCCCTGGTCCGTTTGCGCGACGCGAGGCAGAATCAGCGTCGCTAGTAATCCGGGTTGCTCGGGATCACGAGTCCTGTTTCGTACGCGTAAACCACCACTTGGACCCTGTCGCGCAAGTGCAGCTTGGTGAGGATACGCCGGACGTGGGTTTTGACCGTGGCCTCGGACAGGAAGAACTTGTGGGCGATTTCCGCGTTGGACAGCCCGGCGGCGATAGCCTCCAGCATCTCGGTTTCGCGGGGGGTCAATTCTTCGAGCAGGGGATCGCGGGGCTGGGCTGTGGCCTGGCCCGGCACGCGACCCCCGCGGACGTAGGTCTCCAGGAGCCGCTGGGTGACCCGCGGAGCCACCACTGCGTCGCCGCTGGCCACGAGCCGGACGCCTTGGACCAACTCGGCAGGCGCAACATCCTTCAGCAGGAAGGCGGAAGCCCCTGCCTGCAGGCCGGAGAAGGCATATTCATCGAGGTCGAAAGTTGTCAGGATGATGATCCTCGCGTTGGATGCCGAGGCCGTGATCCGCCGTGTGGCTTCGATTCCATCCACGGCAGGCATCCGGACGTCCATGAGCACCACGTCCGGCTCCAGTTCCTCGACCTTCCGGACTGCTTCGGCGCCGTCTGAGGCTTCGCCCACCACCTCGAGGTCGTCTTCGCCTTCCAGGATGAGCCGAAATCCCATGCGCAGCAGGGGTTGGTCGTCCACCAGCAGAACCCTGATGGGAGCATTGTCCGTCATGATTTCCCCTTGTCGCCATTCCAATTCAGTTCCGCATGGACACGCCACCCGCCGTGTATTCCAGGACCGGCATCCACGGTTCCAGCATAAATTCCCGCACGTTCACGCATCCCCGCTATGCCCTGGCCCGTTCCCAGGGCCGCCTCTTCGGTGCCCGGATCCCGGGAGCCCCGGCCGTCGTCGAGCAATTCAATGGTGACCGAGTCGCCGTCCCGCACGATCCGCACATCCACTTGGCTCAAGGAGCGCCCGTACCTGAGCACGTTGGTCAGGGACTCCTGCACGATCCGGTAGACGGTGAGCTGGAACGCCGGGTCTTCAGGAAGGGCAGGTCCCGTGTGCGAGTAGTGCAACGGCAGCCCTGCCGTCCGGAATCCATCCAGCAGCTTGCTCAGGTCGTGCCCGGAAACCAACGGCTCCAAAGGCGCCGGGCGGGCTGAGTCGTCCCGCAGCACGCCGAGGACGCGGCGCATGTCGGCCAGCGCGGTCCTGCCGGTGCGGGAGAGTTCGCCAAGCACCTCACCCGCGCGCTCCGGATCCTTCTTGACCACGACGGCCGCGCCGTCCGAGAGGCTGATCATGACGGTGAGGGAGTGGGCCACGACGTCGTGCATCTCCCGGGCGATCCGGTTGCGTTCGGTGACGGAACCCAAGCGGGCCGTGCGTGCTGCCCAGGCCCTGATTTCGCTCTCATGCTCGCGGCGCTGCCGCACCGAAATGCCGATGCCGGTGGCGATCAGGTTGGACAACAAAATGCTGGCCGCGGCGGCGATGTTGCTGATGAGGTGGAAGTTCTCCGGAATCGCCTCTCCGTTGGATGGGGTCGCCGGGCTGGTCCACATGAACAGGTACACGAGGGTCAGCGGCAGGCTCGCCGCGCCAAACACCGTCAACGCGAAGGTCCGGGCCCTCGCCACGGCCACTGCATACAGCGCAAACCACAGTCCTGCGGAGACGTTCGAACCCCAGGGATTCAGCAGCGTCACCGCAACTTCGAGGACCGCAACGGCCGCAGTGACACTGAGCGGATTGCGGCGTCGAAGGAACACGATGGCAGCAATGGCGACGAGCAGCAGGGCGGCGAACCACTTGCCGTCCACGATGGAGCTGATGAACGTCGGCAGTGCCAGCAGCGAATAGCAAAGCACCACCACCGCGTCCATGACCCGCGGGTGCTCAAAGAGATAGCGGCGGAACCTGCCACGGCGGCGCAGCGTGATTTCAGCAAAGGACGCGTCGGCCACGTGGGCCGACGCGTCCTGTGCTGGCAACTCTTCACTCATGGCTTGAGCCTAGTGGCCTTGCCTGGAGTGGATGCCCCTGGATTGCGAATCAGACGATCGCGAATCAGACGTCGCGCTTCTTGAGCACAATGAGGGCAGGAACCATGAACAAGATGACGTAGCCAAGGAACACGAGGCCGCCCGCCCATGGATCCAGGGTGCCGTCTACATGGCCGATCGACAAGAAACGGCCACCGGCCTCACTGGGCAGGTACTGCGGGACGTACTTCCAAAATTCTCCCGGTGCGAGGCCGAGGAACTGGCCGGCGAACGGGAGGACGAACATGATGCCCACCAGGACAGTGATGCCGCCGGCCGGGTTCTTCAGCAGTGTTCCGAGCGAGAGGCCGATCAGCGCGACCCCGGAGACATAAAGGCCGCCGGTGAAGACGCTGTAGAGGACACCGTCCGTGTTCCAGCCGAGGTCAAGGGCAAAGTTGGCAAACATGGGTGACGCCACCAGGAAGGTCACGACGCCGGCCACAACCGAAAGGACGTAGGAGACCACAACCAGGACCACGGCTTTGGCGCCGAAGGTGGAGAGCCTGCCCGGAGCCGCGTTCATGGTTGACCGGATCATGCCGGTGGCGTACTCGGAGGCAATGAAGAGTACGGCAAGGGAACCCATGACGAGGATGCCGATGTTGAGTCCGGCGTTCGGCAGGTTGTAGAGGTTGAATCCCGAACCTGGCGGGAAGGAGTCAACGGCTTGCTGCACCGTTTCCTTGTGACCCTGGCGGCCGACTTCGACCATCTGGTTGATGAAATTCCAGCGGACCAGGGCGGACAGCAGGCCGATGCCGACAATCGCCACGAAGGTCAGGACCAACAGGAGCTTGGTGCTCATGAGGGTCCGGAACTTGATGGATTCGGAGTTCAGTACCCGGAGGAAAGTGACGCCACTGGTCCCGGCTGACGGGATCGCATGTTTCTTGTTGATGGTGGTGGTGCTCATGACTGGATCCCTTCCATGGTGGCAGCGGATGTGGCGCCGACGCCGGCGGGGCTTCCGTCCAACGGCCCGCCTGGTGCTGCCGGTCCGCCGGTGATGTGCGAGTGGTATTCCACTTCGTCCTTGGTCAGCTGGAAGTAGGCCTCTTCCAGCGACGACGTGAGCGGAGTGAGCTCGTAAACGAGTACCCGGTTGTCGAGGGCGAGCTCGGCGATGCGGAGCGGCTCCACCCCGTACACTTCCAGGGTTTCACGTTCGTTCTGCTCCACCCGGACACCGTCGCGGGCCAGCAACTCGGTCAGGCGCGTTGTCTCCGAGGTACGGACCAAAGTGCGTTTGCGGGACTGGCTCTCAATCAGCGCATCCACCGTGGTGTCTGCAATGATTTTGCCGCGACCGATCACAATGAGGTGGTCCGCGGTCTGGGCCATCTCGGACATGAGGTGGCTGGAAATGAAGATGGTCTTGCCCTGGCTTGCCAGGTAGCGTGCAAGGTTCCTGACCCACTGGACGCCCTCGGGATCGAGTCCGTTGACCGGTTCGTCAAGGATGAGCGTTTGGGGATCACCCAGGAGTGCGTTGGCGATGCCAAGCCGCTGGCCCATGCCGAGAGAGAACCCTCCGGCCTTCTTCTTGGCAACTGCGGTGAGGCCCGTCATCTCGATGACTTCCTCAACGCGCGAGTTCGGAATCCCGTGGGTGGCGGCCATGGCTCGCAGGTGGTTGTACGCACTGCGGCTGGTGTGCACCGCCTTTGCATCGAGCAGCGCTCCCACTTGGTGGAGCGGGTCTTTGTGCTGGGAGTAATGCTTGCCGTTGACGATGACGTCGCCCGACGTCGGGCGGTCGAGACCCATGATCATGCGCATGGTGGTGGACTTGCCGGCGCCGTTCGGGCCAAGGAAGCCCGTGACTTTCCCGGGCTGTACGGTGAAGCTGATTCCGTCCACGGCTGTCTTTGCGCCGTAGACCTTCCTCAAGCCTGTTGCCTCAATCATGGAAGCGTTCCCTCCGCTTGCTGCAGCTGTGTGGTGACTGTAGGTACAACGCTAGCCACCGGTAGGTCGGAATTCGCCGGTCTCAGGGATGATTCAGGGGCCGCTCAGGGTAGTCCCTATGGATGATGCCGGCCGCGGCCAGGTCTTCCCGACACTGGGAAAGCACTAGGAAAGCGGCGAATACACCCGCAGCGCCCGGCGCTTCACAGTGAACTCCGCGGTCCGCACACCAGGCAACGGCTCGCCGTCGACCGCTATCACTAGCGGTTCTCCTGACGCTTCGATGCTGAGCTCCGCAGCCTCACTAAGGTGGGTCACCTTGGAGGTACCCACGGTTCCGGTGAGGACCGCCCACAGCAGACGCAGCCGCGCGAAAGGCTCATCGGCCGTGACCATGCGGATGTCCAGCACGCCATCGTCAAGCACGGGACGCGTCAACGGCGCCAGGTCCCGCGGGTAGTAGCGGCCGCGGCCCAAGTAGAGGATCCACAACTTGTGGGGGACACCATTGATCCGGAGGGTCGTGGGCCTTGCCGCGCCGAAGGTGCGCAGGCCTGCGACGAGTCCCGCAAGGGGCTTCCCCAGGGCGGGTTGCAGCCGTTCGCGTCGCCGCACCAGGTTGGGGTAGACACCGACGCTTGCCGTATTGAGCATGATGAGCTCTGTGGTCTCGTCCTTGCCATCGACGCCGCGGCCCGCGCTCACATGACCCACGTCCGTCCATGCTGCTGCTCCCGTTTTGGCGGCTTTGAGCGCCCCTTCGAGGGACCGGGCGTCCACGTCACGTGCGAAATGGTTCAGCGTTCCGCCGGGCAGCACCAGCAAAGGCAGCGAGTGCTCGACGGCGGCCGCCGCGGCAGTGCCGACAGTTCCGTCGCCGCCCCACACGCCCAAAGCCTTCGTCCCGGGCCGCCCTGCTGCGGCCTGGATTTCGGCAACCACGTCATCGCCCTCGGAAATCAGGCGAATATGCGCCTTGGGGAATATTTCCCGAAGCTGCGTCTCGGTCTCCGGCGAGTAGGAACCGCCGAGGGTGTTGACCGCAATACTCAGCCCCTCGCCGGTGCCGACTGCGGGGGCATCGGCCGGTGAACGGTCCGTGGCCGGAACGGGAGACCGGGCCGGCCACCATTTTCGCGTCACGAGGGCCGCTCCGGCGCCGATCGCCGAGCCGAGAACCACGTCGGAAGGCCAGTGGGCACCGGTATGAACCCGGGAGTACGCCACACCTGCCGCAACCGGAGCCAGAACTGCACCGAGCCGGGGACTCACCAGCGCGGCGCCAAGAGTGAATGCGACGGCAGACGCCGAATGGCCCGAAGGCATCGAGGAGCTTGTGGGTTGCGGGTTGACAAAGCGGAAAGCCGGCAGGAGTTCGGGCAATGGCCGCATCCGCGGAAGAAGCGTCTTGAAAGCGAGATTGGTGACGGCCGACGCAACGCCAAGCGCCAGGAGTCCGTGGATCGCTGCATTGCGAGGCTTACCCGGAAATGCCGCGCAAACTCCAGCGACGGTAAACCAGAGCTTGCCCTTGGTGGCAGCCTCCGAAAGGTTTTTCAGAATGAGGTCGTGCTGGCCTTCCGGCCACCGCGAGACCGCTCGGACCGCTGCCCGATCGAGCCGCGCCATCCGCCCTGAACCCCATCGCAGCATGCTTCGCATCCCACCAGACTATCGGCGGGCTAGTTAGGATGTGGAGATGGTGAGGGTCGTTCTTCCCCGCATGCCCGAGGAGAGCGGCACGCCGAGCAGAACGTCACATAGGGTAAACCATCAGGTAGCACTCGGCATGCTCCAAGACAGCGACCATAGTCTTCGGGCATGCTCTCAAAGCCTCAACTCATCAACAGCGGCATCGGGGTGGCCGTTATCGGCATTGCCGCCGGTGCCTTCTTCGTGCTGAACGGTGTGCCGCAAACGGCCGCCGACACCACCGCCCGCACCGTCGCCGTCAGCGCTGCGGACCTTGCCGCGGTCTCAACGGCGAGCGGAAACGTCTCGCCCGCAAGCACCACCGTCATCAACGCGCAGAACTGCACCGGACCCATCGCCACGGTCTCCGCCGTGACTGGTCAGCAAGTCACGGCCGGGCAGGTGCTGGTCACCATTGATCCGACGAACGCCCAGAACGCCCTGGCAGTTGCCCAGGCCCAACTGGATTCCGCCGCGGCGCAGGCTAACCAACAGCAGGCCTCAGCCAACAACCAGGTAGCTTCGGCGAGCCAGAGCCTGGCCAACGCCCAACAAACGGCAAACCTGGACGCGAGCCAGCAAGCCAGTGCCGTAGCCGCCGCGCAGACGGCCGTGAACAATGACAATGCGACTGTCGCTGCGGCTCAGACCGCTGCCAGTGCCCAGCCCAGCAGCCAGCCGGCGCAGAACGCGCTCAGCACGGCACAGGCCCAGCTGGCGAAGGACAACCAAGCACTGACCCAGGCAGCTAACCAGCTAGCCAGCTCGGCCCTCAAGGACAAAGAGCAGATCGCCTCGGCTTCGACGGCCCTCAATTCCGCCCAGAGCGGTGGCGGCGCCACGTCCAACACCACGTCTGCCCAGATAGCAGTCGACACTGCAACCAAGAACCTGGCGTCCTGCTCCCTCGCGGCCCCGGTTTCAGGAACGGTCACCGCCGTGAACGCTGTCGTCGGAGGCAACGCCGGCAGCAGCTCCGGCTCTTCCGGGTCCTCCGGTTCCGGCTCTTCCGGAGCATCCGGTTCCTCGAGCAGCACTTCCACGAGTGCCGCGAGCACATCGTCCTCCGGACTGATCACGATTAGCGACACCGCGCACCTGCAGGTGATCGCCAACTTCGCCGAATCGGACATTGCCGCCATGAAGACCGGCGACTCAGCCACCTTCACCTTCCCGGCACTCAAGACCGACCCCTCCGCGGCACCCGTCACCGGGACCATCACGGCGATCGCCCAGAACGCCACAACCACCAACAACGTGGTCAGCTACCCCGTGACGATCTCCATCAAGAACCCCCCGGCTGCCCTCCGGCTCGGCCAGAGCGCAAACATCTCCGTAACCACGGCGACGGCCAAGAACGCGTTGACGGTGCCTTCGCTGGCCATCACCACCACGGGAACCAAGCAGACCGTCAACGTGATGAAGAACGGGACCACGACGGCGGTGGCCATCACCACCGGGATCACGGACAACGGCCGCACCCAGGTGCTCACCGGACTCAGCGCGGGCGATCAGATTGAACTCCCGGCCATCTCCTCCACCCTGGACACCACCGGCACTACCGGACGAACCGGGACGGGCGGGGCGGGCGGACTTGGCGGTACGGGCGGATTCGGTGGCACAGGCGGCGCCGGAGTTACGGGCGGTACCGGTGGCGCACGCGGAAATGGCGGGTAATCAGCCGTGAACGACGCTGTCATCCAACTGGACTCCGTGAGCAAGATCTATGGCAAAGGTGAGGCCGAAGTACGGGCACTTGATTCCGTCAGCATCTCGATTGACCGAGGCGACTTCGTGGCCATCATCGGCGCCTCGGGCTCCGGAAAGTCCACGATGATGAACATCATCGGCTGCCTCGACGGCGCCACCCAGGGGACTTATCACCTGGACGGCATCGATACCGGGACCCTGGACGAATTCCAGCTCGCGCAGATCCGCAACCGGAAAATCGGCTTCGTCTTCCAGAACTTCAACCTGATACCGCGCACGCGGGCCGTGGACAACGTCTCCATGCCGCTCGCCTACGCAAAAGTGCACCGCAAGGAACGGCGCGAGCGGGCCTTGGAGGTGCTCGATTCCGTGGGTTTGGCCGAGCGGGCGGACCACAAGCCTTCGCAGCTCTCCGGTGGACAGCAGCAGCGTGTTGCCATCGCCCGGGCACTCGTGACCAACCCCGTGCTGCTGTTGGCCGACGAGCCTACGGGTGCCTTGGACACCAAGTCCTCGCATGAAATCCTGGATCTCTTCGAGTCGTTGCACGCCAACGGCCGGACCATTGTGATGATCACCCACGAGGCCGACGTCGCGGCGCGGGCCAACCGCGTTGTGCGGTTCCAGGACGGGCACATCATTGAGGACCACCGGATCCGCGCCGTTAACGCGCACCCCGTAGCGACGGCGGTGCCGGCATGATGATCGCCGAATCCGTTCGCTTCGCCCTGACCGGGGTGATGGCCAACAAGATGCGCTCCATCCTCACCACCCTGGGCATCTTGATCGGCATCGCATCCGTCATCATCCTGCTGGCCGTGGGCGCCGGAACTTCAAACGCCATCAAGGCCCAGATCGGCAAGCTAGGAACCAACGTTCTCACCGTGAGCCGCCAGACGACGGCGGGCGGCCGCGCCGCAGGCGGCGGACAAGCGGTCACCGGTCCGCGGTCCCGCGGCACCAACCTCACGCTCCAGGACATGGCCGCGCTGACAGATCCCGTCATGGCCCCCGACGTCGCCGCGACGGCGCCGGTGGTCACGGCACAGAACGTCACGGGTACTTACCAGGACGCAACCCATGCGGTCGCAACGTTCGTGGGGACCACGCCGTCGTACTTTTCCATTTCGAACGACACGCTCGCGGCGGGGTCCTACTTCAGCGACGGTGACGCCAGCAGCGGCACCGCAGTGGCGGTGATCGGCAATACCGTGGCGCAGGATCTGGTGGGCAGCTCGGTGGCCTCGGCTGTGGGGCAGACGATCGCCCTCAACGGCCAGAACTTCGTGGTCACCGGCGTCCTGGCCCAAAAGGGGTCCTCGGGTCTCAACGATCCAGACGACATTGTGGTGATCCCCTACAGTGCGGCCCAGGACAAGTTCACCGGATACTCGCCGTCGCTCGCCTCCATCACTGTCCAGGCGAAGTCAGCGGACGTGATGAACCAGGCCCAGAACGAGGTTCAGATGATCCTCGATGCCAGGCACAACGTCACCTCCGCCAACCGTGACTATCAAGTGCGGAACCAGGCGCAGATCCTCACGACGGCCACCACCACCACGGCCACACTGACCATCCTCTTGGGCGCCGTGGCCGGCATTTCGCTCCTGGTGGGCGGAATCGGCGTCATGAACATCATGCTCGTCACGGTCACCGAACGTACACGCGAAATCGGCATCCGCAAGGCGATCGGAGCCTCGCGGGGCAGCATCGTGAGCCAGTTCCTGATCGAATCGCTCATCATCTCGCTGATCGGCGGAGTGCTGGGAATTGCCGCGGGCTACATCGGAAGCGCCTTTCCCTTGCTGGGAACGCAACCCGAAGTCCAGTGGTGGACCGTGTGGCTGTCGTTCCTGGTATCCGCGGCGATCGGCCTGGTTTTCGGAATCTACCCGGCCAACAAGGCGGCGAAGCTACGGCCGATCGACGCCCTGCGGTACGAATAACCGCCCACAGTTCCACCTCCAGCAACTAAAAGAAACAGCCAACAGGAGATCCAAAAATGTCCTATTCAGCACCGGAGCCCGGTCCCACGAACCAGCCGGAGCCCCAGCCGCCCTACACCCAACAGCCCCACGCCGGACAGCCGACCGCGGTCCTGCAAGCCACCGGCCAGGAACCCACCGGGCAGGGTTGGGGCCAACCCCAGACGCCGGAGCCGTTCGTGCCCAAGAAGCGCTTCAAGATGGGCCGCCTGACGCAGATCCTCCTTGCCGTGCTGCTGGTCGCAGTGGGCTTCTTCGGAGGCGTCGGCGTCACCAAGCTCATGGACGCCGGACAGGCCCGTCCCGGCCGCGGCCAGTTCCAGAACTTCAACGGCCAGGGCGGCCAAGGCCGGAACCGGCAGAGCGGCGCTCCCACCAACGGGGCCTCGCCGAGCGCTGTTCCTTCGGCACCCGCCACCTCAGCGCCGTAACCACCCAACTCACTCGCAGTTGTTGTCGTTCTGAGCCTTCATAACGACAACAACTGCGAGTCAGTTGCTTTTCGGCAGGGGTTTCGCGGCGCCGGCCAGCCACAGGGCAATCAGGATCGGCGCCCCGATGGCAAGCAGGGCCAGGTGGATGCCGGTGTGATCGCCCAGGTATCCCAGAAGCGGCGGGCCGGCTAGAAACGCCACATAGCCGATTGTCGAAACCACCGAGACGCGTGCGGCTGCGTGTTTCGGATCATCAGCAGCAGCGGACATGCCCATGGGGAAGGCCAAGGCTGCGCCGATACCCCAAAGGGCCGCACCCACGCCGGCAAGGATGAGGTTGCCCGCGAAAACGAAGAGAGCCAGGCCCACTGCTGCGGCGCCCATGCTGACCCGCAGCACGGCTACACGTCCGAATCTGTCGATCGCGCGGCCGCCAAGGAAACGCATCAAGGTCATCGCCGCCACGAAGAGCGCAAACAAAAGAGCTCCCGTCGATTCGGAAGTATTCAAGCCATCCACCGAGGCCTTGGCGATCCAGTCGTTTCCGGCGCCTTCCGTGAGGGTCGCTCCGAGCACCACCACGCCGATCAAGAGGGTGCGGGAGTCCCGCCAGGCCGACGGACCCTTGACAGCGGGCGCGCCGCCGTCGGGCGTTCTTCC
This sequence comes from Arthrobacter sp. GAS37, assembly GCF_044908325.1. Taxonomy (NCBI): domain Bacteria; kingdom Bacillati; phylum Actinomycetota; class Actinomycetes; order Micrococcales; family Micrococcaceae; genus Arthrobacter; species Arthrobacter sp. GAS37. Next base: position 119,207 of record NZ_JBIYDB010000010.1, on the reverse strand, counting down.
TGTGGTTTCGTGGGGCATGAAGTAACGCGGCGCCGTCAACGCGAGAACAACCACGACGCCGGCAATGACGAGCAAGTGCCCCGGAAGTCCAACGCCGATCTCGGAAAGCCACGCACCAATCAGCGCACCCACAAAGGCGCCCCCGCTAAAAGCGGCGTGGAACTGCGGCATGATGGTGCGCCCGAGCCGGTGTTCGACGTCGGCCCCTTCGATATTCTGCGACACATCCCACAGACCGACCCCCACACCGAAGAAAAACAGCGCCAGCGCGGTGGCGGAAACGGAACCGGCCATCAAGGAGAAGGCAATAGCCGCTCCGGCCGAGGCGGCCAGCAGTCCGGCAGCGCGAACGGTATTGGCCGTACCGATCCTGCCGACAATCCATCCCGCGGAGGGCAGCGCCACAAGGGACCCGACGGCGGTGCACAGCAGGAGGGTGCCCATCTGTCCGGACGTCAGGTGCAGGGTTTGGGTGACGGCGGGTATCCGGGCAGCCCAGCTGGCAAAAACCAGCCCGTTCATGCCGAAGACCAGGAAAGTGGCGATTGCAGCGGCTTTGACGTTCGGAGCGGTTCGGGTGCTGGTGGTCATACGATCACAACTTCCACGGAGAGATTTTCAAGTAGGGTGCGTTCTTCAGTGCTTGGTTTCCGGTCCGTCACAATGACATCTACCGCGTCCATGGCTGCAACCAGGGCCACAGCCTGTGCATTCCATTTACTTCGCGTGCAGGCCACTATCACCCGTCCGGCCGAACGGCTCAGACGCTCGCTCACCTTTGAGGCGTTTCAGGCCGACGCTCGCTCACTAATAAGGTGAGCGAGGTTTCCGGGCTCGGCGGCCGGAGTCGGCTGGAAGTCAGCGGGCCCGCTCTACCCGGGACTCGTCCCAGACGGGCTCGGCGGACTCGTAGACTTTGCCGTCGGATCCGAAGACGAGGAAACGGTCGAAGGACTTCGCGAACCAGCGATCGTGCGTGACGGCCAGGACGGTGCCTTCGAACGCGTCGATGGCACGCTCCAAAGCTTCGCCCGAGTGCAGGTCCAGGTTGTCGGTTGGCTCGTCCAGGAGCAGAAGCGTGGCACCCGACAGCTGGAGCAACAGGATCTGGAAGCGCGCCTGCTGCCCCCCGGAAAGCGACTCGTACTTCTGCTCGGCCGAACCCACCAGCCCGTAGGAGTCGAGCGCGCCGGAAGCGGCCTCGCGGCCCAGCCCGGAACGGTGTTCGTCACCGCGGTGCAGGATGTCCAGGAGCGTCCGGCCCAGGAGATCCGGACGGGAATGGGTCTGCGCGAAGAATCCGGGACGGATCCTGGCACCCAGTTTGACGGTGCCCTCGTGCGGAACTTCAGCGATTTCGACGTCCGAAACGGGCAAATGCTCGCGCTCCGGGTCGGTGCCGCCGGCGGCGAGGAGCCGCAGGAAGTGGCTCTTGCCCGAGCCATTGGAACCGAGCACGCCCACGCGGTCCCCGAACCAGATCTCGGTGGAGAACGGCTTCATCAGGCCCGTGAGTTCAAGCTTTTCAGCCACCACGGCGCGTTTGGCCGTGCGGCCTCCCTTGAGGCGCATGTGCACGTTCTGCTCCAGCGGCAGGGCTTCGGGCGGTCCGGCCTCCAGGAACTTGGCGAGCCGCGTCTGCGCGGCCTGGTACTTGTTGGCCATGTCCGAGCGGAATGCAGCCTTGGTCTTGTACATGATGACGAGTTCCTTGAGCTTCAGGTGCTCCTCGTCCCAGCGCTTGCGCAGTTCCTCGAATCGCGCGTTGCGGTCGATACGCGCGTCCACATAGGTGCCGAAACCGCCGCCGTGCACCCAGGCGCCGGCACCGTTGATGCCGGGTTCAAGCGTCACGATCCGGCCCGCGGCGTTGTTGAGCAGCTCGCGGTCGTGGCTGATGAAGAAGACCGTCTTCTTGGATTCGTTGAGCTTGCTTTCGAGCCAACGCTTTCCCGGAACATCGAGATAGTTGTCCGGTTCGTCGAGGAGCAGCAGCTGATCCGGTCCGGAGAACAGTGCCTCAAGCACCAGCCGCTTCTGCTCGCCGCCCGAAAGGCTCGACGCCGGGCGGTGCTGTGCGCGGTCAAAGGGGATGCCGAGCGCGGCCATGCAGACCTCGTCCCAGACGGTCTCAACGTCGTACCCTCCGGCGTCTCCCCAGTCCACGATCGCTTGGGCGTACCGCATCTGGGTTGGCTCGTCGTCGTGCTCCATCATGGCGAGCTCGGCGTCCTCGACCGCCTTGGCAGCCGCGGCGAGGGTTGGCGGCGCGGCGGAAACCAGCAGGTCGCGCACGGTGGATTCATCGCGGACCTGCCCGACGAATTGCCGCATGATGCCCATGGTGCCGGAACGGCCCACTACGCCTTCGTCAGGCGTGAGATCGCCGGCGATGATCTTGAACAGGGTGGTCTTCCCCGTTCCGTTGGGCCCGATCAGGGCCGTTTTGCTGCCGTCCGGGACCTTGAAAGTCACGCCGTTGAGCAGCTGGGTACCGTCGGAGAGGAAGTAGTCGATGCCTGAAACGTCAATATGGGCCACTGCCCAATCTTCCCACGGACCGCGGGGGACTCCTCAGCCGCCCACTCAGGCCGACAGTTCGCCGCTTACCGCGCCGGTGAGATACCGCTGGATTGTCGGCCCCAGCGCCTGAACGACCACCGCGTGCGGCGCCGAAGCGATCGGCTCCAGTTTGATCAGGTAACGGGTCAGGATGAGCCCGGAAAGCTGCGATGCCACCAGGTTTCCGCGCCACGATGCCTCTTCCGCGGGCACCCCAAGGCCAGCCAGAAGCGGATTGATGGCGCGGTTCAGGATGAACTCGCGGACCAGCGCGGCACTCCACTCGTGTTGCATCGCCGTCCGCAGGACCGCGACGCCGGCTGCCCCAGCGGGCGAGTCCCACACGGTCAGGAAGCGCGTCACCAGCCTCTCCCCAACGTCCTCCCTCGGCCCGCTCAGAACAGCCGATACGTGGTCCTTGGGGTCCACGGGTGACTCGAGCGCAGCCATGAACAGCTGTTCCTTCGTGCCGAAATGATGGTTGATCATGGATGGATCCACGCCCGCCTCGGCCGCGATGGCCCGGACTGTTGCGGCGTCATATCCTTTGCGACTGAACTGTTCACGGGCCGCACGGAGAACCTCGTCCCGGCTGCTCACTTGTCCCGGCCGGCGACCCCTGTTCACGCCGGTTTCCGGTTCACGGTGGGCTTCCGGCGCGCAAAGTCCGGGGCGTGCTCCGGCCGCGGCCCGAAGGCGATCATGAGGGCTGGAAGTTTCCCGAAACCGGGTACGTGGCGGGCGATAAAGACCACCGGACCCGGCGGGCCCACCAACTGGCCTCTCACTGCGGGGCCGAAGACCGCTTTTTGGATGAGGAGCTGCATACTCTGGATCACCACGGTGGGGAACCAGCGCCGCTTCTGCACCGAAGCGAGATCTGCCTCGCCGAGCGTGCCCTGAAGCAATGGGCGGGCGATGCGCTGGGCCGCGGCAACGGCGTCCTGGATAGCCAGGTTGATCCCCACACCGCCTGCTGGAGACATCGCGTGGGCGGCGTCTCCGATGAGGAGGAGGCCCGGTTTGTGCCATGGCTTGATCCGGTTGAGCTTCACATCGAGCAAATGGAGATCGTCCATGGACCTGATTTCGTCCACGCGGTCCGCCAGATCCGGGCGGATGCGGGCCACACGTGCACGGAAACTCTCCACCCCTTCGGCGCGCATTTGCGGGTCCTTGCCCTTCTCCGCGATGTAGGCGATCTGGTAGAAGTCCTTGCGGGTCAGGCTAAGGAGCACATCGGTGCCGGAGAAGCGGGGCATGATCGAGGCCAACTGTCCCTGTTCGTCCGCGCGCCGGGAGAGCCTGAACCACCAGGTGTCGAACGGCACGGGAAACTCGCGGGGGACCAGTCCTGCCTTCTGCCGGAGCACCGAGCTGCGGCCGTCGCACGCCACCGTCAACGTCGCGCGAAGCTCCCCCGTCCCGGTTTCCTCTCCGGACGCCGCGTCCCGGGTGCGGTACGCCACCCCGGCGACCTTCCCGCCGTCGTCGTACAGCAGATCCGTGGCCTCAGTGTTCATCCGGAGCGTGAACTGCGGCTCTTGCTGTGCGGCGTCCACCAGGAAATTCAGCAGGTCCCATTGCGGAACCATGGCTACGTAATCGTAGGGCGGCTTGAGGCGATCGAAGTCGACCAGGGTCACTTCCTTGCCGCCCGCGGGGAGTTTGAAATTGCCGAGCTTGCTTTGGGGCAAAGCCCGGAATCCCTCGCCCAGCCCAAGCTCATCCAAGAGTCGGATGGTGGACGGGTGGACCGTGTCGCCGCGGAAATCGCGCAGGAAGTCGGCATGCTTTTCGAGGACGGTGACGTCGACGCCGGCCCGGGCCAGAAGGAGTCCGAGCATCACCCCCGCCGGGCCCCCGCCCGCGATGACGCATGTCGTGCTTTCAGGCTGGTCCATGGCCACTCCCACCGTTGCAACTAATTCAACAAGCGTTGAATTAAGTGTGCACCCGCCGGGAAGTCGTGTCCAGAGGGACTGTGCAGCTCAGCCTGCCGCGGTCAGGAATGTTCCGTTACGGGCCGGTGCGGCCCGGGTACGGGGTGTGTGGCAAGTTCGCGATGATCGCTGCGAACAGGACAATGTAGGCAACGAAAAACAGGACCCATAAGATGAACAGGCCGATCCCCACCCAACCGAGGATCTTTCCTTCCTGAGCCGCTACCCCGAATCCCTCGGCTTTCTTCGCCTGCATAATGGCCAAGGGTCCGAAAACAACGCCCAATGAGAAGATTCCGATCACGCCGAACACAGCCGCCAGGCGCGCGTGCCTCATGCCCTCGATGTACCACTGCAACTGACCCATGTTCACAGGGCGTTGATCGGACGGTGGTGGGTAAGCGGACTGAAATCCTTGCTGCGGCGTCGACATGGGTTCCCCTCGGTTCTGTTGCTCTCTAGCGTTACCTTCCAGCAGAAGGCGCGGCGTGACAGCCTGAGAATACGTCCATCCAGAGAACAAACACCAGCGGTCTGCGGACGGCTCAGCCGGCCACGGTCAGGAACGATTTGAGCAGCGGGCCACTGGTTGTCGCACCGAGGCCGCCGTCTTCCACGAACACTGCCACCGCCAGATCTCCGTGCACTGCAACGATCCAGGCGTGCGTCTTGGGCGGATTGTCGTTTCCGAACTCGGCCGTCCCGGTCTTCGCGCCCACAGGCGCCCCCGGCACCGACGCGAGGAAACCGGCGTGGCCGGAGGTCACCACGGCCCTCATCATGTCGCTAAGCGCGGCTGCCTCCGCCGGCGTAACCGGCTTGTCGGACGCCGGCGGGGCGGGAGACACTGGCGCGGCGGGGGACGCCGACGACGGCGCGCCGGACGCCGTCGGGGTGGCACCCGCGGAGGGCGAGACTGCGCCGGGGTTCAAGACGAGCTGCGGCGACACGGGCGCGCCGTGGGCCACCGAGGCGGCCATAATGGCCGCGGCGAGCGGGGAAAGCAGCACTTTGCCCTGGCCGATCATCGAAGCTGCGTGCTCGGTGCCGTCAGCATTTCCCGGCACGGAGCCCAGGAACGCGTCGGCCCCCAGCTTCGGGGCTTGGACTGCCAATCCCAATGAAGTTGCCGCAGATTCGAGCTGGGCCTGGCTGACCTTGTCCCGGGAACTGATGAAGGCAGTGTTGCACGAATGCGCAAAAGCGTCCCGCAAAGCAACAGAGCCGAGGGACGACACCGGATAACCCTCGGCGTTCTTGAAGGTCCGGCCGTCGACCGTAATTGTTGGCGTGCATTCCACCTTGGAATCGGGCGTCATTCCATTGCGGATCAAGGCGAGGGAATCAACGATCTTGAACGTGGAACCCGGAGCGTACTGGCCCAGCATTGCCGTGTTGTAGCCGTTGCTTCCAGGGCCGGAGGCCGCTGCGAGGACGGCGCCGGTGGAGGGGCGCAGCGCCACAATGGCCGAGGCCGGGCCGACGCCCGCCAAGGTGTCTTCGTCGAGCTGCTGCAAGCGCGGATCCAGGGTGGTCTTCAACGGATCGCCGGGCTTCGCATTGACGGCAAAAAGCACTCGGCGGGGATCCGGATTTGCTGCCTTGATCTGGTCGTCGGTCATGCCTTGCGGCCGGGTCTTGATGGAGACCCCGTCCTGGCCTCGGAGCTGGGCGTCATATTGTTCCTGCAGGCCGCCGGTTCCGACGGTGTCTCCCACCTTAAGGGCACCCCCGGCCTTTTGGATCTGTTCGGCGCTTGCCTCAGCCGCGGTACCCAACACAGCCCGGGCGAAGGTGCGGGTGGGTGCCAAGGGCAGAAAATCGTGGATGGCACGGGCGCCCGGAATCGCCGCAATCTGCTGGTCCGTCACCGTCCGGTTTCCGTCCTCGCGCAGGGTGATGGCGCTGACGAATGCCTGCGGGCCGGACGCCTGGACCTGTTTCACATACGCGGCTTCGTCCACGCCGACCAGTTGTGCGAGCTTCGCCGCAGAAGCTGCAGGATCAGCCGATCCGATCGTTGTCTTGTCGATTCCCACGTGAACCACGGGACGGTAGCTGACCAATTTGGCGTCCCCCGCTCCGAGGATATCGGCTCTGGAGGGCGAGTTGACGGTCTTGTCCAGGACTTCGCCGTCCTTCAGGTCCGGCTCCAGGAGTGTCGTGGTCCATTGGACGGCCCATTTGTCGCCGGATTTCTTCAGTGCGGCCTGGGAGGTGTATTTCCACTCCGCGGTTCCGATCTTCCACGTGAAGTTGAGCGGGACCGACGCTTTGTCGCCGTCGAGCTTCACAGGGCCGCTTTCAACGGAAGGCTTGGCCGGATCGAGGGCCGCAAACACGGCCTTGAGCTGCTCGTTCGCCGCTGCGGCGTCTTTGCCGTCGACGGCGAGCGATCCGACGTCGAGCGCTGCCAGGGACGACGCGAGCTGCTTGGCCGCGCCGTCCGCCCCGGAGCGGCCGTCATCACAAGCGGTCAGCGAGCCGGCAATCATCAGGGCGGCAAGCCCCAGAACAAGATTCTTGGTTTTCCCCATTTGCGCCATTATGCCTTCTTGGAGCGACAGGAATGATCCAAAGCACAGCACGTTGTGCTTTTGTGATGGTTCAGGCGCTCGGTTACGCGCGAATCCCTATTGGCTCCGGATGATCCTGCGCTGGGTTGCCGCTGCGATGGCCGCCGTCCGGTTGTCGACGCCCAGCTTGCCGTAAATGTGCACTAAATGGGTCTTGACTGTGGCCTCGGAAATGAAGAGTTGCTTCGCCATCGCACGGTTGCTCATGCCAGTGGCAAGGAGCTCCACGAGTTGGACTTCACGCGCACTCAGGGCATGCACTGGATTGCGGATCCGCCCCATGAGCCGGGCGGCAACCTCGGGCGCAAGGGCCGTCTGACCCGCTGCGGCAGACACCACGGCCTGTCGGATTTGCTCGGGTGGCGCGTCTTTGAGCATGTATCCGCTGGCACCGGCTTCTACTGCGGCGAGGATGTCGGCGTCGTTGTCGTACGTGGTCAGGATCAGGACCGGCGGCGGGGGAGTCCCGGCTTCACCGGCTTTGATCTTGCCCGTGGCGGTGACGCCGTCCATCCCCGAGCCCATTTGCAGATCCATGAGGACCACGTCCACGGGCTCGCCGAGCGTATGGAGCTTCGAAAGTTCTGCCAACGCGGCGCCGCCGTCGGCCGCTTCCGCCACCACTTGGACGCCTTCGAAGTCGGCAAGCATGGCGCGGAGCCCCGCGCGGACCACGGGATGATCGTCAACGAGCAAAACCCTGATGTTGTCGGTCATGGGGACGCCTCCAAAGCCGGGTTGCCAGTACCCAGCGGCAGCCGGATTGCCACCACAGTCCCCTCACCGGGAGCCGACTCCACGTCGAGCGTTCCGTCCAGTGCTGTAAGGCGCTCGCGCAGGCTCTTGAGCCCGACGCCGGTTCCGTCACCGCGGGTTTCCGCGGCCGCGGCCGCTGCGGGATCGAAGCCAGCACCGTCGTCGAACACGTCCATGGTCACCTCGCCGTCCAGGAAGGACAAGGTGACGACGGCGGTGCTCGCCTGGGCATGCGCCCACACGTTCGCCAAGGAAGACTGAGCCGCGCGCAACAAAGTGGTCTGGTAAGGGTTGGGAAGCGCCACCGGCGTGCCCTGGAGCTCGAATCGGCAGTGCAACGTGGCTCCGCGGGCGGCGGCCTCGGTCTCGGTCTTAGCGCAGAGGCGCCGCAGAGTGTCTGCCAGCGTGGACTCGTCCAACTCCGGTGACCCGAGTCCCCGGACAAAATTGCGGGCCTCAGCAAGGTTGCCGGCAGCTGTCTCCCGGACCGTCCTAAGCCGGTCGCGGGCCGCGGCGTTGTCACCGCCGTCGAGGGCTTTCTCAGCCGAGCGCCCCATCAGGACGATGCTCGAGAATCCCTGCGCCAGAGTGTCGTGGATCTCGCGGGCAAGTCTTTCGCGCTCAGCCAGCACACCGGCGTCGTGCTGGCTGCGTGCCAGCTCGGCCCGGGTGCGGCGCAATTCCTCAGCGGCGAGGCGCTGGTTCTCTGCCTCGACGTAGAGCGCCCGATACGCCAGGCCGGTGACAACCGCGAAGGCGGCCCCGAAAACAGGCCCGAGGACCATGGCAAGTTGCAAGGCATCCGCTCCGGCACCACGGTTATGGAACCACATGGCCGAGATCAGCAGTGCGGTGCTGGCAGCTATGGCGGGGAGGGCCAAGCGCCGCGGCAAGATATGCAGTTGCAGGAAGAACAACGGGAAAGCTATCCAAGCGAAATCCGGACTGATGAGCATGAGCAGCAGCCACAGGAAACCAACGACCGCGAGCCACCAGCGCGCGTAAGGCTTCGGATCGAAGCGCTCGGGATTGCCGGCGCGCCTTTTCTCGAGAACCGTGCCCACGAGGTAGACGGCAGCCAGTAGCAGCGCAAGGCCGAGGCCGGACCCGGTGGCAAAAGGGGAAAGTCCCGCGGCCGCAAGCCTGACGACTGCCACGAACAAAAGCACCGCGAAACCGACGTGCAGGCTGACGCGCAGGACACGCAAAATCACGGCGGAGCCACTGGGCTGCTGAGTGTCTCGCGGCGAATCGTCTCCCTGCATGCCCTCCAGCGTAGCCTCGTCCGCCGAGACTTTTGCCCCGATTCCGCGGTATTCGGGCCCAATCAACCAAACGGTTGATCCGCGGGTCAACCAAGGCGATCGGATGAGTCCATCCACTTCCCGATGTTGTACGCGCCCCCTGCCCTGAGAGTTGAAACAGGACCAGAAGATCGCCTCCGAACCAAAGGAATTCCATGTTTCTCGCCGTGCGCGACATCCGCTTCGCCAAGGGCCGCTTCGCCCTCATGGGAAGCGTCGTCGCCCTCATCACACTCCTTCTCGTCATGCTCTCCGGGCTGACCGCGGGCCTCGGCAACCAGTCGACGTCGGCCATTGCAGCCCTTCCGGCGCAGCTAATCGCCTTCGGCGCGCCCGCCGGGGGCGAGGCCAAGGCGTCTTATACGGAATCGGAGGTCTCCAACAAACAACTCGAAGCCTGGCGGAACCGGCCGGGTGTTGTTTCTGCCGAAGCCGTGGGTATCAGCCAGACGCGGTTCCAGTCCCTCGATTCCTCCAATAATGCCGCGGGCACTGCCAACGTCGCGGTCTTCGGGACCGACGGCGGCATCTCGCCGGTGGCGGTCAAGGAGGGCGAGGTGGTGGTCGGGGAGTCCTTGGCGAAGGAACTCTCGCTGAGTACCGGGAGCCGGGTGACCGTGGGCGGTACCATCCTGACGGTTTCCGCCGTTACCCGGGACGAGTGGTATTCGCACACCGGAGTCGTGTGGACCTCCCTGGCTACATGGCAGAAGCTGGCTCATATTTTTGCCGCGGAATCCATCGGGACGGTCCTCGCGGTGACGTACGACGCCGGTACCTCCGTGGACCTCGACGCCGCCAATGCGGTGGCGGGCACTGTTAGTGCCACCCCCAGCGGCTCGTTCCAGGCCCTCGGCTCCTACAAGAGCGAAAACGGCTCCCTGATGCTGATGCAGGCTTTCCTCTACGGCATCTCGGCGCTTGTCATCGTGGCATTCCTGACCGTCTGGACTGTTCAGCGCACACGCGACATCGCCGTGCTCAAGGCCATGGGTGCCTCCTCCGGCTATGTGGCGCGGGACGCACTGGTCCAAGCGGGAATCGTCCTGCTCGCCGGCGCGGGACTGGGTGGAGGCCTTGGCGTGCTGGGCGGCTTCTTCGCTGCCAGGGCGGCACCGTTCCTGGTAACTCCGCTGACAACGCTCGTCCCGATTGCCGGGATCGTGATTCTCGGCCTTGGCGGTGCAGCGGTTGCCGTACGCAGCATCACCCGAGTGGATCCGCTGATCGCCCTCGGCGGCAACTAGGCCATTTCCGAACACCTAATATTCCACGAAAGGCATATCAATGAATCCCGTCCTCAACCTGGTCAACGTCACCCTGGAGTACCCCGACGGAGACTCCACCCTCAAGGCCCTGGACGCCGTGGATCTCCGCGTGGACGCCGGCGAATTCTTTTCCCTCGTAGGCCCGTCCGGCTCAGGGAAGTCCTCGCTTCTGGCCGTGGCAGCAACATTGGTCCGGCCGAGTTCCGGGCTCGTCCTCATCGACGGCATGGATGCCACCGGACTCAAGGACACCGAACTCACTTCCCTGCGCCGGGAAAAAGTCGGCATCATCTTCCAGCAACCCAATCTCCTGCCTTCACTGACCGCCGTCGAGCAGCTGATCCTCGGCGACCACCTCCGGGGGAAGCCCGTTGTTAGGGCACGCAAGCGCGCTACGGAACTGCTCGACGTCGTCGGGCTCGGGACTTCGCTCAACAAGCGACCACACCAGCTCTCCGGAGGACAGCGGCAGCGCGTGAACATCGCGAGGGCGCTCATGGGCCAGCCTCGGGTGCTGCTTGTCGACGAGCCGACGGCAGCCTTGGATCACGAGCGCAGTGAATCGATCGTGCGGCTACTGCGACAGGTGACCGACGAATTCGCGACGGCGACCGTCATGGTCACCCACGATACCGAGTTCCTGCCGCTCACCGACTCCGTCGCAACCATGCGGGACGGGCGCCTCGGTTTGGCCGTACCAGCCAGCCCAACTAGTCCCCACCGCCACCCTCGCCTCGCAAGCTCGGCCAGGGAACCCTGGCGGCGTGGGCCCACGCAGATGTCGTTCTGAGCCCTCAAAACGACACTTACTGCGAGTCAGTTGGCGAAGGCCCGAAGGGTCAGCCCCCTATGACCGCATCGTCCCGGGCGTCGTCATAGGCATCGCGGGCCTTGAGAATACTGGGCACGTGGTCCTCCGCCCAGAGACGCAGAAGGGTCAATGGCTCCAGCAGGGAAGCGCCAAGCTCGGTCAGTTCATAGTCGACACGCGGGGGCACCTGCGCGTGGACAGTCCGGGTGATGAGACCGTCGCGCTCCAGGGTGCGAAGAGTCTGGGTGAGCACCTTGGGCGTCACCACGTGGACCATCTTGCGAAGCTCGGAGAAACGGATAGGGCCGTCCGCGAGGACCTGGACCACCAACGAGGCCCATTTGTCGCCGATGCGCTGAAAGATCACTCGAGACGGGCAATCAGGGTCGAGGATGTTTGCCGGCAGATCATTGGTATCCATAAGGTCACTAAGTTCCTTTGAAGCTATCAGTATCAAATAGATACCGTATTGATATTGCAAGGATAGCAACCCAAGGAGAGTCATGAAAATCGCAGTTTACGGCGCAACAGGCATGGTCGGAAGCCAGATCGTCAACGAATCCCTCACCCGCGGCCACGAAGTCACCGCCATCTCCCGCAAGGGCTCAGAGGTTGCCGGAGCGAAGGCCGTCGCTGCCGATCTCGCTGATGGCCAGAGCTTCGCGGAAATCGCCAAAGAGCACGACGCCGTCATCCTCGCCACCGGCCCGAGCCGCACCGGCGGAGACCACGGGGAATGGCTTGCGGCAATGGACGCCGCCTACGGCAACGCCGAAGGCACACGCCTCATGATCGTCGGCGGTGCAGGCACGCTGGAGATCGACGGCGTCCGCCTCCTCGATTCGCCGGACTTCCCTGAGGCATACAAGGCCGAGGCAACCACCGCGGCCGCAGCTTTCGCCGCCGTCAAGCAAGCTCCCGAGAGCCTGGACTGGACCGTACTCGCACCCGCGCCTGTCATCCAGCCTGGTGAGCGCACGGGAATCTACTCCACTGCTAAGGATTCTCCAGCCGGCAACACCATCTCCACCCAGGACTACGCCGTCGCCATGCTGGACGAAATCGAAACTCCGGCCCACCGCCGCGCCCGCTTCACCGCAGCCAACTAAGCCAACGCCCGCTCACATATGACTGCCCATTTCCCAACGCCCGCTCACATCTGACGGCCCATTTCCCAACGCCCGCTCACATCTGACGGAAAACAACGGATCGCTCGTGCAGATCGTCTGCAGGGGCGATCCGTCGGGGAAATCCGGCACATAGGTGAGCGAGCGTCGGGGAAATCCGGCACATAGGCGAGCGGGCGTCGGGGAAATTCGGCACATAGGTGAGCGGGCGTCGGGGAAATTCGGCACATATGTGAGCGAGCGTCCGGGGTGTTATGTGTCCAGGCCAAGCCCGGGTATCTGCAATCCAAACATGTCCTTCAAGGCATATTTAGCAGCATGGTACCCGGGCATTCCTGTCACTCCGGGCCCGGGGGGCGTGGACGAGGAGCACAGGTAAACCCCCGGAAGCGGGGTCCGCCATGGCACAAGTGAAAGCACGGGACGCTGCACCAATCCCCGAAGGTCCATCAGTCCTGCACTGAAGTCTCCGCCAACATAGTTCGCGTTGTAGTCCGCCAGGCCTGCCGCAGTCGTCGTCTTCCAGCCCACCACCACGTCGCGGAAGCCCGGGGCAAATTCCTCGATCCTGGACATGACCGCCTCGGCCATGTCCACAGTCGATCCTTTGGGCACGTGGCAATAGGACCAGAGAATGTGCCGCCCAGCGGGAGCCCGCCCGGGATCCACAATGGATGGCTGGGCCACCAGGACGTACGGCTTCGCGGGATGCCGGCCCGCAGCTACCAGGTTCTCGGCCTCGCCCATGGCGGCACGCGTGCCACCCACGTGCACTGTCCCGGCGGCGGCTAGCCGTGGAGCTGCCCAGGGCACCGGCCCGGACAGGATGAAATCCACCTTGCATGCTGCATTCCCGAAACGGAATGTTTCCAGCGACCGCCTATAGCGATCGGGGAGCGCCGCAGCCGCCATGCGCAGCAGTCCCGGAGGCGCAACGTCCAGCAGGATCGCCTTCGCCGGACGCAGCTCTTCCAACGAATCGATCTGCACGCCGGTCTCAATCACCCCACCGTGGGCCTCGATGTCCCGGGCCATGGCCTCCGCCATTGCCACAGAGCCACCAACGGGAATGGGCCACCCGCCGGCATGAGCCAACGCACCCAGAAGGAGTCCCGCCCCCGCCGCGGCGAGCGAAGGCAGGGGAGCCACAGCGTGCGCCGCGGCCCCGGTCAGGAGTGCCGGAGCCGCGTCCCCGGAGAATCGCCGGTTCCACCACGGCGAACCCTGCTCCAGGGTCGCCAAGCCAAGTCGTAACGCCGCCACCGGATCGGCCGGGATCCTCAGCAGTTGGTTCTGTGTCACGTCCAGCACCCCGCGCAGCCGCTCCACCAACGGTCCCATCAAGCGGGTAAACGCAGCTCCGTCGGCCCCGAGTTCAGAAGCGGTCCGCTCCAGCGAGCGATACGCAAGGGCTGCCCTGCCGCCGTCGAGCGGCGTTCCGTATTGGACTTCCGGCAAGCGCAGCTCCACGCGCCGCTCGAGTTCAAAATCCCGGAAGAAGCGCGAAGCCAAGGCCATCGGATGGACCGCGGAACAGACGTCGTAGACGTGCCCCGGTTCCAGCAGTTCGGCCGTCCGTGTTCCCCCACCGATAGTCTCGGCGGCTTCATACACCCGCACGGCCAGGCCCGCGCGGGCCATGACTACCGCGGCGGCCAAGCCGTTCGGTCCGGAGCCGACGACGGCGACCTCAGCCATCGCGTTCGGCCTCGCCGTGCGTAGAGGGCACTGAGTCGTGGGAAGGTTTGGGCGTATCGAGCCCGGATGGCGCGTCGAGCCCGGACTGCTCCTCCACGGAGTTCAAGGCAACGCGCCGCCAGGGCAGCACTGATGCCGCCGGACTCTTGAGGTCTATCCGGAACCAATCCTTGGCCCCGTTGAACACACCGCCGTGGGGGTCGTCCACACCCTGGACCCGGAGGGGATCCAGGTCGGGTTCCCAAATGCCCCACGCAACCCTCAACATCAAATATGCCGTTGCGGCCATATGTAGCATCACGGCCATGACGTAGTACGGCATATCGATGTTGTTCTGTGCAGCCCCGCCGCTGCTCGTCTGGCCCAGGTACATCCACGTGGCGGTCCAATGCAACGCCTCGGCGGCCTGCCAGAGCAGGAAGTCGCGCCAGCCGGGCCTGGCCAAAGCGAGCAGTGGCACTAGCCAGAGCACATATTGGGGCGAATAGACCTTATTGCTCAGGATGAAGGCCGCCACGATCAGAAACGTCAACTGGGCCAGCCGCGGGCGCCGTGGCGCTGTCAATGCCAATCCAGCAATCAAAACGCAGGCAACGAGGAACATGTCCATCGCCAGGGCATTGATGGCTTCGGGGCCAAGCTGGACCAGTTGAAGCCGTTCTGCAACGAGGTTGTAGGCGAACCACGGCGAGCTGTATCCAGCGGGGCGATCACGTGTGTAGTCGAAAAAGTAGCGCCAGCCGGCCGGGTTGACGGCTGCGATCGGGACATTGACTGCCAGCCAGGCTACCGTGGCGGACAAGGTGGTCACAAAGAGGACCCGCAGCCGGCCGCTGCGTAGCGCGAGTAGAAAGACTGCGCCCAGTATGAGCAGCGGATAGAGCTTGGTGGCCGTCCCCAAACCGATGAACAGACCGGCCAGGACGGGACGTTCCTTTGCGAAGAAGTACATCCCCACCGCGAGCATCGCCACGGCCCACATGTCCCAATTGATGACTCCGGCCAGCACAATCCCGGGCGCTAGCGCCACCATGGCCGCGTCCCAAGGCCGGCGCCGATTGATGCGCGCGGTGGCCAGAACCACCACGATCCACATGGCCGCAATCAGGGTGGCATTCACATCGAAATAGCCAAGGATCCGTTCGGGGCTGACACCGTGCCCTGGTACGAGCCACGCAGTGACACCCGCTATGAGACCCGTGATCACGGGATATTCGAAGAGGGCTTTCTGGTCGAAGAGCGGAAACACTCCATCCGCAAGGCCGCGGCTGCTGAAAAGTTCGGGGAAATCCGAGTAGCAGGTGGCGTAGAACTGCTGGGGAGTGTGCCAGCCGTTGACGCGGCAATAGCCCTTGATCATGATCGACAGGAGTGCCGCAACGATCGTGAGGATGATCAGGACCCGGTCAACGGTGAAGAATCCCGGGGAGACCGTCCCGGGGGAGGACCGCTGGCCGAGGGGTCCTCCGATCAACTCGGTGACGTTCCTGAGCAAGGAATCACTACGGCTGGGGACCACAAAGCGAGCACGCTTTTCCTGGCTGTGCGGCTTCGTCTCCTGCATGAATCGAGCTTACCTTCAGGCGCGGCAGACAGCCCCGCGCCTAACTCCCGCATTAAAAGGCGGAAGCCCACGCATAGCCGCGTGGGCCCTGACTTGGCTCACGGGTCGCGGCATCGCGGTCGGCCGGGGCTCTGACCTGCGGTGATGTGTTCGGATTGGTGCTTTTTCACGCACTAATGGGATTTGTTCTAGTGTCACCGGTGTGGCATTCATCAGAAGGGTGCGGACGGCTTCGGGAGCGACAGGCGTGCAGATCGCCGAGTACGTGCACGGGCGTCAGCGGATCGTGGAGGCAGTGATCGGCGTGGGCCAGCGGCGCGAAGCCAAGGAACTTTTCGAGCGGCTGCTGGCGCTGCGCAACGACGTCGGCCTGCTGAGCGAGGAGTGGGAGGTGGAAACCGGCCGGCAACTGGGCAACACACCGCAGGCGTTCAGCCACTTTGCCCTGGTCATGAGCCCGCTGGACCTGCACGAGGGCAGCGTGCACCGCAGCGACGTACCGGTGCGGGGACGCTGAGAGCGACTAGCGCAAGAAGTCCGGGCTGAAGGAGTTGAGGTCGACGTAGATTCCGCCGATGTCCTGGCCGAGTTTTTGCTGGACACCGACACGCATGTTCCCCGGCACGTTCCAGCCGCCGTAGGAAACCGGCGCGGGCGAAAGAAGGTCCGGAGTCCAATGCGCGTAGTCGAGGTCATGGAAATCCCCGTCCCACAGCGGAAGATCCGAGAACTCGCTGCTGTCGCCCATTATCAAGGGCCAGTGGGTATGAATGCCGTAAACAATGGGCCGCACGCCCATGGCCCGGACACCGTCAACCATGTTCCCGGTAATGGGCGGTTCGCCTAGCTCGACGTCCAGTGCAAAGAACTCCAGCTGCCCACGGTACGGACCGGTGGCCTCAATGCCGCCCTCCCAGCATTCCGCGTTGCGGGTGTAGACGGCAATCCTGAGTCCGGCGTCCAGCGCCATCTTGAGCTGCGTTTGTGTCCGGTCCCATGGAGTGCAGGTCCCCCACGCGGTTGAATGCATCACGTACAGCCGGAAGCCCGCGTTGTAGGCACTGACGAACCAGCCCGGGTCGGTGATGGTGGCAGTGGTGTCCAGGACTTTCACCGACGGCTCGGCCGAATGCGCCGCAGGGGCAGCGAGCGCGCCGGCCACGGCCAGGAGCGAGGTCAACACCACTGTCAGTATCTTCCTGTTTTTCATCGGGTCTCCCGGGTGGTCCTCTCGCACAGTGTAGGACTCCCGGGGCTGAAGAGGAATAGCCCGCCGTTTGGCGGGATTCGAGGCCCGCGCCGGCCTGCCGCACAGTCACATTAGGTTCCACTGGAAGCCGCCGCGCGCGGCGTGCTTCCATGGTTACGGAACCAAATTGCAGCAACCCCAAAGGGCCTGGTACTCCTGATCATGGACCCGCGGACGAACATTGCCTACGGGACAGCCGACCCGGCCATCAGGTGACCGTCGCTTTGCTCAACAGGCGTTTGACGGGCGGACAACATGGAGGGCGCGTCACGACCAGTTGGAATTACCCAACCGGCGTCTGTCATTGGCGTGGTGCTCATGCTCTGGTTCTTCGCGGTCGCTCTTCAGTTGACCACATAGGGTCAACTGAAACTCGACACCGAATCAATTTCCGCGGGCACTCACGTGGAACAGTCTTTGCGGACGAGCAAGACAGCCCTGCGCGCCAGGCCCATGTTCCACCGCACCCGCGACGCGATCGAAGCACACCTGACCATCGTGTTCAGCGCCCTCGCCGTCTCCCGGACTGTCCAGAACAGGACAGGGCTCGCGGTGGCCAACGTCATCAAACAGCTCCGGCCCCTGCGCTCAGCGACCATCGCGATCAACAGCACCACGCAGACGTTCGCCCCCGACATCCCCGCCGAACAGCAAACCATCCTCGAGGCCATCAACCACCGAAAACACATGCTAAGCAAATGAGCCAAGTCAGGTTAAAAGGCGGAAGCCCACGCATGGCCGCGTGGGCTTCCGAGGCGAACGGTCCGATGTGTGCCATCAGTCCCTCCTGAATTGCGTGGTGGGGAGACTTAGCGGATGACCCCCATTTGGTGCAGGACGACGTAGACGTCTTCCCGGCGTTGGTCCAGCAGTTGTCCGTTGAAGAGGGTCTTGTCTTTGACGACGGGCTTGCTGTTGAAGGCCATCAGGTCCTTGAGGCGCTTGGCCAAGGTTTCACCTCCTTTCGCATTGAGAGAATTGCCGGAATTCGGACATGACAATTAAGCCCCCTGAATTCGAAGAAAACAGCGGCGGAATTAGGCGTGTGAATGCCGGGCATTGATGGGCGGATTAAGCGGATTTCTCGAACACCGCGTGAGTACCGGAGCATGGAGTTCCGGTACGTGGTATCCAGGGGCAGACGTCCCCAACAAGAAGCTGGTTCCGAACTATGAGGAAACTGCGCACCACGTCAATCGCGTGATACCGCTCAATGGCAGGCCCAACTCGGAGCCTGATTGCACCGTGAACCGCCCCAAATAATCAGGGGAGGAAGTACATCAGGGGGAGTTAGGCCGCAAAACGGCGTCGAGCAGCGAAGGCCGGGGTGCCAGCAACGGTCTTCTTCCATCCGCTAGTCAAAGTAATCATTTTCCCAACCTCCTTTTCTGCTTTGGCACTACCGCAGCTGACTGACTGGGTACTGCACGCCTCAATCCCGGCAGATCGCTCTGGGATCAAAAATAAAGTTACACCATGAATCGCGCTATTGGCCAGCCAATTACAAAGAATTTAGAAAATAATTCTTCCTACAGTCCCCACCGAAGAATGGCAGGCGTCCGCTTGTCCCATCCCAAGGTACAAACTTTGGCTGTTCCCAGGACAAAGTGGCGTCCTTCCCTGGCATCCAATTCAAGCCAGCGGGCCGTGAGGATGCGGGAGAAATGGCCGTGGGCCACAATCAGGACGTTGTCCATTCCAGACTCGAGGACGCGGGCAATGATCTTGTCGGCCCGGGCTGCCACAGAGTCGAGCGTCTCGCCGTTGGGAACGCCGTCGGTCCAGATGAGATAGTCCGGGTTGTCCTTGCGGATGAGGTCCGAGCTGATGCCTTCGTAGTCGCCGTAGTTCCACTCCACAGCGAGCGGTTCATGAACGGCGTCGGGGAAACCCGCCAACTCCGCGGTACGCCGGGCTCGGCGCAGCGGCGACGTCAGGACCAGGTCGAAGTCGATGCCTTCCAAGATCTTGCGAGCTTCCACGGCCTGCTGCTCGCCTTCCACCGTCAAGGGAAGGTCCGTCAAACCGGTGTACTGGCCACTCTTGGACCATTCCGTCTCCCCGTGACGCATGATCCAGAGCTGTGGCCGGGAGGGCCTGGCTGCAGGGTTCACTTAGGACTCCTCTGGTTCGGCGGTGCCTGCGTTGGCATCGACGGCTGGTTCCGATGAAAGTTCGACGACGGACTCGGGTTGCATAGTCCACCACGCCAGGAGCTTGGACTCGGCCTCCTCCTGGGACAGCGGGCCGTTTTCCATGCGCTCCTCCAGGAGGAACTTGTAGGCGCGGCCAACCACGGGTCCGGGCTTGAGTCCCAGCAAAGCCATGATCTGCGCTCCGTCCATGTCCGGCCGGATGGCATTGAGCGATTCCTGCTCGGCCAGGACCTCAATCCGTTGCTCAAGGTCATCGTAGGCAAAGGAGAGCCGCTCCGCCTTGCGCTGGTTACGTGTGGTGACGTCGGACCGGGTCAGTCGGTGCAGGCGCTCCAACAAGGGGCCAGCGTCTGCCACGTAGCGGCGGACCGCGGAATCCGTCCAACCCGCGTCTCCGTAGCCGTAAAAACGCATGTGAAGCTCTACAAGCCGCGCCACGGCTTTGATGGTGTCGTTGTCGAAGCGCAGGGCCTTCATGCGTTTTGCGGTCAGCTTGGAGCCCACCATGTCGTGGTGGCGGAAGCTCACCGCGCCGCCCGGTTCGAATCGGCGCGTCGCCGGCTTCCCGACGTCGTGCATCAGCGCGGCGAAGCGCAACACAAAGTCCGGACCGGGCACCGGGCCGTCCGGGCCCGTCTCGAGCGACGCGGCCTGCTCCAGGACCTGCAGGGAATGCTGGTAGACATCCTTGTGCCGGTGGTGCTCATCGGCTTCAAGGCGCAGCGCAGAAACCTCGGGCAGGACGAATTCGGCCAGTCCGGTATCCACGAGGAGGTCGATGCCCGCGCGCGGATGCGCACCATTAATGAGCTTGACAAGCTCCTCGCGCACGCGCTCGGCGGAAATGATCTTGATCCGCTCGGCCATCCCGGACATGGCGAGGCGCACGTCGTCGTGCACTGCAACACCAAGCTGCGCCGCGAACCGGGCAGCGCGCATCATGCGAAGGGGATCGTCGGAGAACGACGATTCGGGTGCTCCCGGGGTGGCGAGGACCGAGGCGTGAAGATCGCGGACCCCGCCGAACGGATCCACGAGCTCCAGGGACGGCAGCCGGAGCGCCATGGCGTTGATGGTGAAGTCGCGACGGAGGAGGTCGTCCAGCAGCGAGGAGCCGAAGGCCACCGCGGGCTTGCGGGAATCGGCCTCGTAGGCTTCGGCGCGGTACGTCGTGATCTCAATCTGGAAGCCGGATTTCTTCATCCCGATCGTTCCAAAGGCGCGGCCGATCTCCCAGAAATTGTCAGCCCACCTCTTGATGATGGAAAGGGTCTGGTCCGGAGTGGCGTCGGTGGTGAAATCCAGGTCCGGCGAGACACGGCCCAGGAAGAGGTCCCGTACCGGCCCGCCAACCAGCGACAGTTCGAATCCGGCGTCCACAAACCGCTGTCCGAGGTCCAGGACCACTGGATCCATCTGGAAATTAACTGAAGAACTGTCCAATACTTGCGCCATAGTTCCTTAAGCTTGTCAGATTTCGCAGCGCCATCCCACCGGATCCTTGTCATTGCGCTGCGATTGCGTAGTGACGGCCCCGGGATCACCGCCGAACGCCATCCGCACGTCACCCCGAGTCCATGTCCCGGTCATCACCAACGGGCAAGAGTCGTTAGAGTGGACTTCATGGCCAACCCGATCCCGAGTGCTCCTGGCAGGAGGACGAACGCACCATTGCCGTCGGCAATTGGTGCCCACGTCGCGCCCGCTCCGCACCCGGCACAGGCTGCCCTTCCGACGGTGGAAGAAGTCTCCGCCGGCGGCGTCGTAGTGGACACGTCCGACGGCGAACTGAGGGTTGCGATCATCGCCCGCCTTAATAGGGGTGGCCGGCTCGAGTGGTGCCTGCCGAAGGGGCATCCGGAGGGCAAGGAAAACAACGAGGAAGCAGCCGTCCGCGAGATTGCTGAAGAGACCGGAATCGAAGGCAACGTCCTCGCTCCTCTCGGCAGCATCGACTATTGGTTCACCGTGAGCGGGCACCGCGTCCACAAAACCGTGCACCATTTCCTGCTGCGCGCCACGGGCGGAGAGCTGACCATCGAGAACGATCCCGACCAAGAGGCAATCGACGCCGCTTGGGTTCCACTTCAGGAATTGGCCCGCAAGTTGTCCTTTCCCAATGAGCGGCGCATCGCCGATCTTGCCCGGGAAGTCCTGCCCGAACACCTCTAACGCGGCCCTTTATACAGTCTTGACGCAACAGGCAGCCCGGCTCATGGGACGATAATGACAATGTCTGCCGCCAAAACAACCCAGTCAGTCCAGTCCGGAGAAACCCGTTCCAGCGCCGTCATGGCCGCCGGGACGCTCGTTTCACGGTTCCTCGGCTTTGCCAAAACCTGGATGCTTGGCGCCGCACTGGGCCTGGGATCGACGGTCAACGACACCTTCATCAATGCCAACAACCTGCCCAACCTGATCTTCCTCCTGGTGGCGGGCGGTGTGTTCAACGCCGTACTTGTCCCGCAAATCATCAAGGCCAGCAAGGGCCCGGACCGCGGAGCGGACTACATCAGCCGGCTCCTGACCCTGGCCGTGCTGGTTCTCTTGACGCTGACGGCGCTGGTTACGCTGGCCGCGCCAATGGTCATCGACCTCACTACCCAGGGCTATTCACCCCAGCAGAAATCGCTGGCCGTAACGTTCGCGTTCTATTGCCTACCGCAGATCTTCTTCTACGGTTTGTACGCTCTGCTGACCCAGATCCTCAACGCCAACGGCGCCTTCGGCCCCGCCATGTGGGCGCCGATCCTGAACAATGTGGTGGCCATCGCTGGACTGGGCATGTTCATCTGGATCCTCGGTGCCAACAACACCAACCCCCACACCTTGGACAATTGGGGACCCTTCCAGACCTTCCTGATCGCCGGATTCTCCACAGTCGGCGTGCTCGCGCAGACCGCCATACTCCTCGTCCCGGTGATCCGCTTGCGGCTCGGGCTCCGGCCGCGCTTCGGCTGGCGGGGCGTGGGACTGGGCCAGGCAGCAAAACTGAGCGTCTGGACGCTCCTGACCGCCGCCGTCGGGCAGCTCGCTTTCCTTTACGTCATGAGGATCGCCACGATTCCCGGCTCCGAGCGGCTCCGCCTGGAGCACGCGCAGGACCCGGCGGCCGCCACTCTCCCCGGTAACGCGGTCCTGGAAGTCGCCAGCCAGCTGTACCTGCTGCCACACTCAATCATTGCCTTGTCCCTCGCCACGGTGCTTTTCAACCGCATGGCCCATGCCTCCCAGGCCGGCAACAAAGCCGAACTGCGCGAAGCCCTTTCGCACGGACTACGGACCATGGCCGTCGCCACCGTCTTCGGGGCCCTGGCCCTCTTTGCCCTCGCCGGACCGCTGGGCATGTTCTTCTCCGGCGGGAAACCCCAGGACGGCGTCATGCTCGCCCAGACGCTGACGATCCTCGCGCTGAGCACGCCGTTCATGAGCGCCAACTTCATGATGTCCCGCGTCTTCTACGCCAACGAAGACGCCCGGACCCCTTTCTACATCCAGCTCATGTTGGCCCTGCTCAACGTTGTGGGCGCGTTCATCATCCAGTTCCTGCCGGTGGGCCGGATCATCTTCGCGATCGCCGTCCTGTACACACTCGGCAACATCCTGTCCGTCGTCATCAGCGTCTGGTTCCTGCGACGCCTCCTCGGCCATGTGGACGGCCCCCGGATCGCAAACTCGTACATCCGCATGGGCTACGCCGCCTTGGGCTCGGCGATCGCCGGCGCCTTGGCTCTTTGGCTCCTGGGCAGCTATCACGCTGACGGCTTCGCCTGGAGCAGCAGGCCCGCCGCCTTGGTGACGGTGGTCGTCGTCGGGCCCGTCATGCTTCTTGCGTATCTGTTCCTGCTGCGCGTTTTCCACGTCAGCGAGCTGCGCGATTTGCTCCGGCCGGTGCTCGGCCGGCTCGGCCGGGGCGTTCCGGTTGCCAAAACACCGTCCGCGAGCGGAAAGCAGACCCCGACGGCGGTCCGTGCCACAGTGTCCGACGACACCGGGCTCATTCCGCGCATCTCGGGCGAGTTCGACGCCGCATCCTTCCGCGCCGGTCCGGCCTTGCAAACCATCCCGTCCAAGGACGGGTGGGATGGCAGCCACGATCCTGGCCACCTGGCCGATGGGGGCATTGCGGAAGGGAAGGATAGAGTGGACGCTTGGTCCGACGTCGAGAAGTCGTATCTGCCGGATGAAGACGTCCCGAGCACCGCGCAAGGAGCCGCCGGCCGCCCGGGCATCCCGTTGCCGGGCCGCCGCACCTATCAGGGGACGCTCGGAAACAACCCGTATTTCCGCGGTGGACCCCGCCGCAAAAGGTGACGCATCCTCGCAAACCCGGAGCCGGAACGGCCCAATCAGCTAGGATCAGAAACTAATACAGGTAGTTGCAGACCACGGGTCACCCGGCTGGCCGGATCCCGTATTCAGGACCCGCAGCTTCCGGACAGTCATAGGAGGAACCCGTGTCCCACCCGATCGATGTCGGATCAGTGCTTGGCGGCCGCTACAAAGTCACAGCCACCGTGTTGACTTCGCACGACCAAGATCTGGTGCTCGACGGCGTGGACCAGGTCCTCAACAGACCTGTCAGCATCCTCGTGGCCGGCCCCGGAAACGCCGATCAGGTTGCCAAGAGCGCCCGCGAGGTAGCCACCGGCGAACGGCCCGGGCATGTCCAGATCCTCGATCTCGGCGTCAGCGACAGCACCACGTACCTCATCACCAACCACAGCAGCGCTCCTGACCTGCTGGACCTCGTTGTGGCCACCAACCCGCCCTACGTCGAACCGTTCTTCACGGACACGCTCGGCAGCGAGATCTTCGGCCAGGCCCGGTCCCACGAGCCCGAGACCTACGACGGACTGTACGACGACGAAGAGCACGACGCCGAGTACATCAGCTACGACGAGGTCGAGCCCAGTCCCGCCGGCGAATCACTGCCAGGTGCCGCGGCACCGGCGGACCCGCGCCGCCCGGTGGTTCCTCCCATGCCCGCCAGCCGGCCGGCGTCGGCCCCTGGGGGCATCGGTTCCCGCATCGCTGCTGGGGCAGCGGGAGCAGGGGCGGCTGCCGCCGCGGCCGCGGCCACCGTAAAAGGTGCCGGCAGGGCAAACAGCGACGACGGCGAAGCCGCACCTTCCGCGAGGCCCGGATCCGCTTCCGCCGCCGAGTCCAACCGGACCGCTGAGTCGAGCCGGACCGCTCCGCAGCAAATCCAAGCGGCGCCCGCCACGCAGGCTGTTCCGGCGTCCACCCCTCCGGCGCCTACCTCCGCGAACCCCGCCCAGGAATCCAAAGTCTCTCTCTGGTCTGAAGACGATTACGGCTTCGTTAACGACGACGCCGGCTCCCGCGGTGCGGCCGCTTCCCGCGGTGCGGCCGCCGCTACCGGCGGATACAGCCGCGGGGCATCGAGCTTCCCGTCGACTGCGCGTGAGCAGGCAGAGCCCCTTGACGAAGACGAATACTACGACGAGGAGCCGGTCCGCGAGCCCCGTTCCTTCCGTTGGCTCGTGGGTGGGGTCCTCGCCGCTGTCTTGATCGTGGGTTTGATTCTGGCTGTCACCAACCTCGGCAACCTCATCCCCGGCGGGACTCCGGCAGCCAAGCAGTCCTCCACAGCGTCCCAATCTGTAACTGGACAGCCGAGTAGCAGTGCGTCAGCACCTGCGGTCGCAGCGCCGCCGGTCATTGACGGAGTCACTCGCATGGGCGATTTCGAATTCGCCGCGAGCTACGACAAGGACCTGGTCAAGGCCTACGACGGCAATGCCGCAAGTTACTGGTCGGACATGGAGTTCGCCACAGCGGATTGGGGTGGACTCGCTCCTGATGGAGTTTCGCTGCTCGTCAAGCTCAAGGCACCCTCGCAAGTGACATCCGTCACTTTGAGTCAATTGGGTGCTTCCGGTGGAAACATCAGCGTTTACACCAATGATCGTCCCGCCATGGACGGCGCAAAATTGGTCGGCACCAACAGCTTCACCTCACCGGAGCTCACCATGCCGCTCAGTGCCCCAGTAACGGCACAGTACGTAATCATCTCCATCAAGTCCCTGCCCAAGCTGACCGCGCCCAAGACACGCTATGGGTTCGGCCTACGCCTTGCCGAGATCAAGGTCCAGTAGTCGACGGCGGGAGGCCCTTCGGGCGCAGGTGACCGTTTCGGGCGCTTGCGTTTGTTGGGGGAGTTTGCGTCCACGGGTGATTGCGTCCAGGGGACCGTCAACTCCGGTAACCGAGCCCTCGTCCTTCCATGCCCTGCGCTGCCGGAAGGTACCCTGAATGGTGGCGGATATTAGGGTCCCCGGGAACATCGGAATATTCCGCGCCGACAGAGGGTTGTGCCATGTGGCCGGCCGCAAGGATCCGGTGCATCGACTAAGGAAGAGGTTCACCCACCAGTGAGCAACGCAGAAAACACCGCGTCCAACGTACGTGATGTCATCATCGTAGGCTCAGGGCCTGCCGGTTACACGGCGGCCGTCTACACGGCACGCGCCAACATGAACCCGCTGCTCATCGCCGGTTCCGTGACTGCCGGTGGCGAACTGATGAACACAACAGACGTCGAGAACTACCCCGGTTTCCCCGAGGGCGTCATGGGACCTGATCTCATGGAGAACTTCGAAAAGCAGGCGGCACGCTTCGGGACTGAAATTCAGTTCGAGGATGTCACCGAACTGGACCTCGACGGCGACATCAAGTCCGTGACTATCGGCAATGGGGAGACCTTCAAGGCACGCGCCATCATTCTGTCCACGGGTTCCGCATACCGTGAGCTCGGCCTCGAGAACGAAAAGCGTCTCTCCGGCCACGGCGTGAGCTGGTGTGCAACCTGTGACGGTTTCTTCTTCAAGGACCAGGACATCGCAGTGATCGGCGGCGGCGACTCTGCCATGGAGGAAGCACTCTTCCTCACCAAGTTCGCCAAGTCCGTCACCGTGGTACACCGCCGCGATACCCTCAAGGCTTCGAAAATCATGGGTGACCGTGCCCAGGCCCACGAGAAGATCAACTTCGTGTGGAACACCGCCGTCGAAGACGTCATCGGTGGGGACAAGGTGACTGGCCTGAAGCTGAAGAGCCTCGTCGACGGCACCGAGTCCGAACTCGCCGTCACCGGCGTTTTCGTGGCCATCGGCAACGATCCCCGCACGGAACTCGTAAAGGGAAAACTGGAGCTCGCCCCTGAAGGCACCATCGCCGTCGACGGCCGGAGCTCCAAGACCAGCATCAAGGGCGTCTTCGCCGCCGGCGACGTCGTGGACCCCACCTACCGCCAGGCCATCACGGCCGCCGGTTCCGGTTGTGTCGCGGCCTTGGACGTCGAGCACTATCTTGCAGACCTGCACGCCTAATCGGCACAGCAGCCATCCATTCGAAGGGAAAGAATTATGAGCAACGCTAAAAACGTTACCGACGCCAGTTTCAGCACCGACGTCCTGGCCGCTGAAAAGCCGGTCATTGTGGACTTTTGGGCAGAGTGGTGCGGCCCGTGCCGCAAGTTGGGTCCCATCCTCGACGAGATCTCAGTTGAATACGGAGACAAGGTCGACGTCGTCAAGCTGAATGTCGACGACAACCCGGCCATCGCCGCTGAGTACGGCATCACGTCTATTCCGGCGGTCTACCTCTTCAGTGGGGGAGAAGTGAAGAGCACAGTTATCGGTGCCAAGCCGAAGCAGTTCTTCGAAAAGGAATTTGAATCCGTCCTGTCCTAGGACGTCCGGCGCCCCTTTAGCGGTCGCTTCTGATTCAGCCGGTGGTTTTCGCTATTGAGCGAGGACCACCGGCTTTTTCGTGCCTTCGGGTACACGGGTCCTGGGGTTCGTGGTCTCGCCGCTAGTGGTGCTAGTGGTGATTGGCGGGGTATTGGCAGGCAGATGGGAAGGCTGCTCTGCTGGTTGTGGCTTGATGGTGCCGCTTGTGAACCCTTTTCAATTTCAAAATTGATTGCCTTTCCGGGGAACGGCCTGGACTGACGTGAGATCTGTTGCGCGACCCGACCCGGGCTGGGATGAGGGCGACTGCAGGTGGGCCTGACTTGGACCAGGGACTAGGGGACACCTGCGCCCTGTCGATTCTTTTGAGCCGTGGTCGATGCCGGGGAGTCCATTCGATTGCAGCGTTTCCCTGTCTGATGTCAACGACGAAGTAGTCGATTCGGCTGTTTCACGTGAAACAATGCTGGCGGTTCGTGGAATGCCGCGGAGTTCCAGTTTCGAAATCGGTTCCAGGTAGATCCCTGCCCGCGCCGAGCGTATGCACCGTTTCACGTGAAACATAGCTGATCGCTCGAGAACCCTCGAAATGCACTTTGGTGTTCGAGTTGGATGCGGACGAACAGCGTGACAGTTGGCGCTCGTGCGGTTTCACGTGAAACCTAGTCGCTGATCGTTGCTGGGGTTGCAGGCACTGGCCAAGTTGCCGGTCGATAGCGATGGTGTACTCAACCTCGACTGGATTCCCACCACCGGCTCCAGCGACTGCAGCTTCTTGCCGGCGACCTGGGAGTCATCTCCTGGGCGGGGGATGGTGTCGGGTCACTCTTCGTTGAAGGTGTGGGGCGTCCTTGGGGGGAACCCTTCCGTACCATGTTTCACATAAAACTTCCGGACCATGTTTCACGTAAAACTTCCCTACCATGTTTCACGTGAAACACCGTGCCAGCCTGAAGATCATGGACTCACGCTGCCCGACGCAGACTCGGTACGACTTGGCCGCCAGGGTTCTTCGCGACGGGCCAGCATCGGCCGGCCTGGTGCGGCGGCTTTGCACTGCACAGAACCCAGCCAGTCCCATTCGGGGGATTCGAATCCGTCAGGACACCTCGCTACGTATCGGCGATGCAAGAGTAATTCGCCTTAGTACTCGCTTCCGTGACTGCACCTTTCAAAACGTATACAGACAGCGACCACTTTGCCGCCCAGTTTGCTTAGCCGCGCCCACCTTCGGCGCCGCCGAACCAAGAACTCACATTCTGCAACTGATTTGAGCTGTTTCACCTCCCATGAGTCATCTTCCGCGCTCGAGAACCCAGTCCGTCATCCGTGCGGTGACATCCGTACCTTTCGGATGCATTTCGACACTCCGGGTACAGACAGAGTAGGTAAAAACCCGCTGACTGGGGTTGAGGGGGGATGAGCCGCCCGCGGTTCTACGGCACGATGCTAATGCGAGTATTTACCCTCTGGCAGCTTGTTGACCCTTGCGGGTGGGCGCTGCGCAGACACATCAGGCCCAGTAGACCTAGGGGAGTGCCAATTGGCGTTCCCGGCACCCACACGGGCTGGATTGCGGCGTGGCGTAATCGACAATCCCACGCACATCTGTCGGGCGGCCCCGGATTGTCGGGTCCACACAAAATAGATCGGAGA
The DNA here is from genome assembly GCF_044908325.1 of Arthrobacter sp. GAS37. Classification (NCBI taxonomy): domain Bacteria; kingdom Bacillati; phylum Actinomycetota; class Actinomycetes; order Micrococcales; family Micrococcaceae; genus Arthrobacter; species Arthrobacter sp. GAS37. The sequence continues at coordinate 90,819 of NZ_JBIYDB010000010.1, read as the reverse complement.
GCGGCCCTAAGGACCGCCTCACGCGCGTTCGCAGGGCAGCTCGGATTGTGAGGCCGGCGAGAGGGCACCGGTACTGCATCCACTGTCCGCACGGCAGCGCCCGGGAAAGAGGCAGGACTTCATCACCTCCCAATTCCCTCAGCGCGGCGATTCGGCGATTGAATCGCGATTGAGGGCGCGAACCAAGTCTGATCGTGGCGGTCAAGCTCTCAAATGCCGCGACCGATAGGCGGGTCATGTTCGCGAACCATCAAGCGGTCCGGCCCGAATTGGCCCAGGCCACGTCCCATTGAACCCAGGGATACAGCGTCTAGCCGTAGCTCCTACGCCCGGAACTAGCTTGGAGCCGAGTTCGTGACGGCACCCGACGCAATTCTGCATCGATGAGCATTGGCGTGATATTTGCCCTCAATCACCGCACTGTAGCCGGCGCCCAGCTCACTCCGATCGAGTTACGGACCCGGACTTCGACAGGCCCCATTCCTACCTCCCCTTCGCGAGCCCGCACTCTCCGGCGCTGACAAGAGCTGGCGCTAGAAGAATCGAACGCGGGGATGGGTGGACGGAGGCGGGAGATGGAGCTTCCCGGTTTGGTCCTGAGCGCAGGCTCACCCGCACGTACCGAAGGGCGAGTTCGTATATGGGGGTGCGGGGCCCGATCATTCGTCACGCTGAAAATCGGGACGGCAATTCCAATAGGCGAGGAGTTCGCCAGCCGTGAGCCTGCGGATCGCCCACAGGTCTTTGCCCCTCTATGCACTGACGAAATCTCGACTCGGCACAGGCGTCCGCAGCTTCGATATCATTTGAAAGGGCGAACCATTGCGCACTGGTTCTGCGGTCCGGGCACCCAGGTCGACGGCATACCCCCGTCACCATGCACAGAGTAGGCGAGCGTGTGGTCCGTTGGATGGCAGCACTGGGGCCTCGTCGTCCCAACGGCTACTTCCGCCTCAGTGTTGTATTGGTGTGCCTCTGCCTCTGGGCGGCCGCAGCGCGTCGTTCTCATCAGGTTAGAAAATATCTCTGCCATCGGCGGGCGCCGGGGCGGGCGCCGTTTCACGTGAAACATGACGAGACCATAGTGCTCAAACTCGATCACGCTGAGCTCGGGAGGCGCCAGAAATCCGGAGGCTGCTGACCAAGATACGGGCACTAGTACACAGCATGAGGCCGACCTTCCGGGGAAGTCGCATCGGGGCCGCGAAGGATATCCACCGACGGGCCCAAAGTTATGCACATAGTTATCCACAGCGATATCCACCGTCAAAAAAGACCGGTCCGAACAATTCCCCGAGCGTGGTAATGAGCACGTCCAGTCGGAACCAAGGCGGCGCCCAGACCTTCACATGGAATCAGACTTACCTTGGGTCGCGAATGCGCCCGAAAGCCTAGGAATCGCCCAAAATCAGTTCAAATTTGGGTGAGAATGGCGAGTTTGAAGACGATGGCTATGTTTCACGTGAAACAGCGCCGTCGAAGAGCACGAGCACCACGCGAGTACCACCGCCGGCCGGATCGATCCTCGCTGAGTCCACACCGTCGACCCCTCCACCCGACCGACTTATCAACAAAGTTATCCACAGCGATATCCACCGTTGCTCTGCGACTTTTCAACAGCGGTTAGTCAGGGTCAAGAAGGTGTGGGCATCGCGCGAGCGGAGGAAATTTGCTTCTTCGCATGCCGAGAAGGCGCTCACACCGCGCCTCGATTTTCCGCGACCGTCGGCGTCCAGGATCGTCGATAGTCCCAAGCGGCCTTCGGGACGTAGTGACTCGCGTAGTCTCAATGCTCCGACGATGACCAATCTAGAGCCTCATACGGCCGCTTCCATGCCTCCAGAATTTGGATACCGATGTGAACAAGCAGGAGGTTCGCACGGAGAGTTTGCACCAACCATACCGCAGATCCGCCCGGCCAGAATCTGCCAGGCACGAGCGTCCCGGGTCGAGGCCAAATCCATATACGCCACGGACTGCGGTATTGATGTCGCGTTCCCTACGAGTGGGTCGCCATTCAGCTTGCTTCGGATCAGTCACATCGCAGACACACACGGGCGAAGCAAAAGTGCAGTCGCGGCGGGATCGCGGTCACGCAGGAGAGGGTACGACCGCTCAAAGCTCGAGGGGAGATGCAGGCATAACGCACCTGGGGGGCTAGCTGCTCTCAGCTTCATCCCAAACAATCTCGGCAACTGGCACCAATGACACAATCGACCTGTCCGCTTACCGGCGTGGCCGCCGGTCTCGGCTCCAACACCGACACCGCCACCGCCACACGTTAACCCCCCGAGTCGCTCGGGACTAGAGGGGGACTGCGATCACGTTGTGTCTTGAACCGCTGGCAATACTGACCATCGATTCATGACGCCCGGCTGACTGAACAGGCTGGACGATTCCCCCAACGGTTCCGGACGGTCAGGAACGATCATCGGCTCGATGACGGAACACTTTGGTTCGTGCCAATCTAATGTTCAAGCCAATAGGGGATTAGTACCCGAGCGCTGGCCCCGACCTCATGCCGCAGATGTCAGCGTCCAAAGGGAGGTCGGCGTCAGCTAGATCCGGACGCTGCAGTGGCGATCACCCGCAGTCCCAAACACGCATCAGCAACCAGGGGTTGCAGTCAGCAAGCACTCCACCTAATGCTGCCTTGTCGCGGTTAGCTCCCGCCCCTGACTTCCCACCGGTCGGCGCCAGGTCGTGGTTATCCCCAGTTCCAGACGGCCAGAACGCCCTCAAACGCTGCACACAGTCGTGCGTACCCGCCACCGGACCGACCCCGAGCACCGTTAGCGCCCGACACGAACAGGCTGGGGCTGGACCCCGGCTCACGCTGGAGCCAATTCGCCCTCAAGAAGGCTCGCCGGAAGTTCGATTCTCAGTGTCACGCACGCCCACTAAGATTGCTTCCTGCCCTGCCGCTCGCATCGAATTGCTCCTATCGCCGAGTGTGGTACCAGTCCACCAAGAGGGAGATCAGGGCGAAGAATGGTGATTTCGAAGCTCGGGGACCAGAGGTGGCAAGACCTAGCCGAGCCTATCGCTACTAGGGGGACTTTCCTCCGTGTCTCGAACCGTAGGCGCCGCATTCCTTGAGATGCCTGATGGGGGCGTGGCAGAATGCCTGAGCTCCCCTTCTAGGCGCTGAGTGGATAAAAGCAAGCCGAGAAACCATCAGCTTCTGAGCCGTCAGGCAGAGCAGCGTCGCTGATCATTCACCTCGTACTGCGAGTCAACTACCAATTATCGAGGCATGTGCTGGTGAGTCGATCCCGGCCCGGCCTGCAACTCACGGTTTCACGTGAAACAAACCGAGTCGACCGTCCAGCCCAGAGTGACTGACAGACTGACTGACGTGTCCACGCCCTGGCCCAGCTCAGGCTCGACGGACCCCAACGGTTGAGTCAACTGTTTCACGTGAAACATCCGACGCCTCCATTAGGCACAGGAGGCGCCGATTTCCTTGGTCCAGCATGCTCGGGCAGTTACGTCGTCTCTGGCTGAAGTTGATGAGCAGGGTCCGGAGCTGTGCGGGTGAGAAGTGTGATTCGAACCTTCCTTAGGCGCTGTCCGCCAAACCGGCCTTTCGACGGCACGACACAAAAGAACGAGAGTGGAAATATACCGGGCGCCCAAAACCAGATCCGCCAAGGATGGCAGATGCCCGTGTCGACCAGGAAGAATCTAGCGAGACCGCCGAGGTTCGAACGTTGGAGATCCAGGCGAACGTCAATTGAAGGCAGGCGAGCCTTGTTGTTTCACGTGAAACGCGAACACACATGCTCGCAAAGGAAGCGGGCAGCCTGCACCCCACGCTCAGGGTAGCTCGAAGTTGCGCGCCACGGAGGCATAGTCCAGTCAGCTCGAACGGAAGCATTCGAGAGGGCCTTCAAGTGTCCTATCGCCGAAAGGAGGCCAAAATTGGCCAACTTCTTTGTGCGAACGAAAGGCTGGACTCCAATCTTCCTACCCTCCAAATCTTGTTCGTTTCACGTGAAACGCTTGATTTGATCCGCGACATCCCCGGTCGTTCCAAGCGCGAGAGTCATCGGACGCGACGTCCGGCGAAGAGCTCTCATAAAAAGATGGAGGCCACACCCCGCGTGAAGGCTTACGGACTCTTCAGGGCTAAGCGTGCCGGCGCGCTCCAGTTGCAGGAGAAGGGCCGCAACCGGCCACACGTGCAGTACAGGCAATCGATCTCAGATAGCTACCCACAGCCACGCACAGCCCTCGAGAGCGCCTGCACGGCGCTCCCTCAACGATAGACCTCGCTCGTGAATCGAACGATTTCCGCACACCCCTCGAGCAACTCTTAAATGAAAATGGGGCCTGCCTCCGCAGAAGCAAACCCCAATTCCGTAGAAATCGAGCGCCTAGCCTTCATCTCCGGGCGACAAAACATCCATGATGCGGTTCAGATCTTCAACACTGGCAAACTCAATGCTGACTCGACCTTTTCGGGCACCCAGGGTGATCTTCACGTTGGTGTCCAGTCGATCGGAAAGAGAAGAAGCAAGATAGTCGAGGCGCTCATGGCGTGCATTGCGGCGCGGGATGCTGTTCTTCGGCGGCACTGTAGGATCCTGGTACAACGCCACCGCTTCTTCAGTGGCCCGTACGGACATCCCCTCGGAGACGATCTTCTGCGCGAGGCGCTCCATCGCGGCTGCGTCCGGAAGAGCGAGCAATGCACGTGCATGGCCGGCCGAGAGCACACTGGCCGCGACGCGCCGTTGCACGAGGGGAGGAAGTTTAAGGAGACGAAGAGTGTTAGACACCTGCGGCCGCGAACGTCCGATCCGATCGGCCAGCTGCTCGTGGGTGGTACCGAAGTCCTCCAGGAGCTGCTGGTAGGCAGCTGCTTCTTCCAGGGGGTTCAGTTGGCTGCGGTGGAGGTTCTCCAGCAAGGCATCGCGCAGGAGGTCGTCATCGTTGGTATCGCGAACAATCGCGGGTATGGTTTCGAGCCCGGCGGCCTGTACAGCCCTCCATCGCCGCTCACCCATCACCAGTTCGTATGGTTCTCCACCCTTTTCGGTTGAAGTACGTACAACAATTGGCTGGAGGACGCCTATTTCCTTGACGGAGTGAACCAGCTCCGCCATGTCGTCCTCATCGAAGACGCTGCGCGGTTGCTTGCGGTTGGGGTGGATGTCCCCGACAGGGATTTCGGCGAAGCGCGCCCCGGGAACCTCGACTAGTTGGACCTCGGGCAATTCCGCGGGAAGCGACTCAGAAAAACCGTCATCGGTAGTAGCCTCGGCCCGCTCAGACGCGGCCGCGCCGTCACCGGCGGTGACCTTCGCGGCGGGCGACTTCGCAGGAGGAGTCTTTGCCGCCGTCGTACTATTTGACGAAGAGCCTCGTGAAGGCGAGCTCTTCGCTACTTCGGTTTCAGGCACCTCAGGGGTATCCACCGTCTCCTGGGCCTTGCGCGCCTCAGGGAAGAAGAGGTCCACTGGGCGGGACGTCGGAACGCCATTGCCCGATGCACCAGCCGAAGCGGAGCTGGGAATGAGAGCCCCAAGACCCCTACCCAGGCCTCGTCGCTTTTCGCTCATTAGTATGTCCCTCCGGTGGAATGGCAAGAATAGAGCCCGCCAAGGATATTGCAGTGATTAAGGAAGTCTAGCGCTCGGCGATTTCCGCGGCGGCTTCCATGTAGGACAACGCGCCGCTGGATGACGGATCGTAGGTCATCACCGTCTGTTGATAGCTCGGAGCTTCCGAGATGCGCACGGAGCGTGGAACCACGGCGCCGAGAACCTGCTCCGGAAAATGTTGGCGGACTTCGGAAGCCACCTGCGCGGCCAGATTGGTGCGGCCGTCATACATAGTGAGGAGGATGGTGGAAACGACCAGATCAGCATTGAGGTGCTTCTGGATCATTTCGATGTTCTTGAGCAACTGGCTCAGGCCTTCCAATGCGTAGTACTCACACTGGATGGGAATGAGTACCTCGCTGGCCGCGCAGAAGGCGTTGACGGTCAGCAGGCCCAGGCTGGGCGGGCAGTCGATGAAGATGAAGTCCAGGCGAGCTTCACCGTTCTTCGCGCGTTCCTTCGAATACACATCGATTGCGCGGCGCAGGCGCTGCTCGCGTGCAACGAGGGAAACCAGTTCAATTTCAGCGCCCGCCAGGTGAATGGTTGCCGGCGCGCAGATGAGATTGGGAATGTCAGGGCAAGGAGCCACAACGTCACGCAGCGGAAGGTCGTTGATCAGCACATCGTAAATACTGTCGACGTCGGCGTGGTGTTCAATACCAAGAGCCGTCGATGCATTGCCTTGGGGATCGATGTCGATCACCAGGACATTGAGTCCAGCGGAAGCCAAGGCGGCCGCAATGTTGACCGTCGTGGTGGTCTTTCCGACGCCGCCCTTTTGATTGGACACGGTAAAAATACGGGTTTTCTCCGGCTTGGGAAGCTCCCGCCCCACCAGCCGTTCGCGACGTCGGGTCTCGTTGGCGAGCTGGCGCGCAATGGGGCTGGAGTCGTCGATGGAGTCCATGACGTTGTCGTGTCCGACAATCAGCGTTTCACGTGAAACAGCGGCGTTTGCAACCGAATTCGTGCGCATCAGCGCAGATTCAAAGGACGCCGAGGGTGCAGCCATGGCCCGAGCCGACCCCAAGGAAATAAATGGCGGGATCCGCTGGGTGGAGGTTTCGCTACTGCCCACTGTCACACTCTCACTCTCATTCGGCTCTAGCTGCCGTTCTCTAGCTTAACCGCTCAGTTGCGGACACGCGGGACACAGCGCCGAAACTAAGTGATCTTCCGCTGTTTGTTAACGACGATCCTCACCACTGTGGTGGGTTCTTCCAAGAGCTCCTGCCCACAAACCACAACAGACGTTTCCACGCCGCCGAGCCTGCGGATGACTTTCGCAGCTTGCTCAATCTCCTCGGCAGCACTGCGGCCCTTGATCGCAACCACTTCACCCTTGCCGTTAAGCAAGGGAATGGTCAAACCAGCGAGCTTGGACAGGGCAGAGACAGCCCTGGCCGTGACAACGTCCGCGTCGACCATTCCCACTGCGAGCTCTGCCCGGGTGCGCATGACGGTGACATTGCCCAGCCCGAGGTCGTCCACCACTTCCTGAAGCCAAATGACGCGTCGCTCCAGGGGTTCGATCAGCGTGAGTTCAAGATCGGGACGTGCAATCGCCAAGCACAAGCCGGGAAGCCCGGCGCCGGAACCGACGTCTGCAACGTGGCTGCCATGGGCTATTGCCGACTCGATGACGGCGCAATTGAGAACGTGCCGGCTCCACAGGCGGGGAACCTCGCGCGGGCCAATCAGCCCGCGCTCGGTTCCTGATGTCGCCAAATGTTCTACGTACCGCCGGGCGAGACCAAGCCGGTCACCGAAGATCTTCTCTGCCGCCTGGAGTTCGGCTGCCGTGATTTCAACCATGATCCGCTAGTCGGCCGAAACCACGATGTGGCGGCCAGCGCCTTCGCCCTCGGACTCGGATACGAAACCGAGGTCCGCAACAGCATCGTGCACAATCTTGCGCTCGTAGGCGCTCATAGGTGCAAGCGCCACAGAGGCGCCGGTCTCCTTGACCTTCGCGACGGCGTCTTCAGCAATCTGCTGCAGATCGCCGGCACGTTCCTTGCGGTAACCGTTGATGTCGAGCACCAGGCGGGAACGGCTCTCGGTCGCCGACAGCACGGACAGGCGAGCAAGTTCCTGAAGGGCTTCGAGCACTTCACCGTCGCGGCCTACCAGGCTCTCAAGCCCCTCGGAGTCGTCTTCGGCCGCGATGGAGATGTAGGTGCGGCCATTGCGAACCTCAATGTCGATGTCGCCGTCGATATCGGCAATGTCGAGGAGTTCCTCAAGGTAGTCTGCGGCGATGTCGCCCTCTTCCTCGAGGCGGCTCACGGAAGTTCCCCTGCCGGCAGCAGCGCCTTCTTCGGAAGTTTCTTCTGTGGCTTCTGCCAGTTCCCCGGCGGCAGCGGCCGTTGCCTCTTCGGTGCTTTCAACAGACATTACTTCTTCTTCCTGTTCTTACGTTGTGGCTGGATGCGCTGCTGTGCCTTGACCTCGACGGCGGCCACTTCGGCAGCGACGTCTGCGTCCTTCTTACCGCCCAAGAGGGGGTGGGACGGCAAGCCCTTGGCGGCGCGACGCTCAGCAAGCGCCCTCGCCGCGGGGGAACCCGGCGTCGGCATGCGGCGGATGACAAAGAACTGCTGGCCCATGGTCCAAAGGTTGGTGGTGGTCCAGTAGATGAGCACACCAATCGGGAAGTTGATGCCACCCACACCGAAGACGAGCGGCAGGATGTAGAGCATCATCTTCTGCTGGCGCATGAACGGGCTGGCCATCGCCTCTTCGGACATGTTCTTGGCCATGATCTGTTTCTGGGTGATGAACTGCGACGCCGTCATGGCCAGGATCATCACGATGGAGAGGATCCACACGATCGTCTGATCGGCTCCGGGGAGACCACCGCCGTGAAGCAAGGAAGCCGAGAGCGGTGCGCCGAAGATGCTGGATTCGTCGAACTGCACCACCTGGTCGTGACTCAGGGCGCCGATGCCGATACCGCTCTGGCGGGCCTGGGTGATACCGGAAAGCACCTGGAACAGCGCGAAGAAGAACGGCATCTGGATCAGCATGGGCAAACAAGCGGAGAACGGGTTGGTTCCGTGCTTCTTGTACAGCGCCATCTGTTCCTGCGCCATCGCCTGGCGGGAGAGCTGGTCAGTCTTGCCCTTGTACTTTGCCTGCATCTTCTTCAGGTCAGGCTGAAGCAGCTGCATGCCACGCTGTGCCTTGATCTGCTTCACGAAGACAGGGATCAGGGCGGCACGGATCACCAGCACCAAGCCGATGATGGACAGCGTCCAGGTCCAGCCGTTCTCCGGCGGCAGGCCAATGAAACTCAGCCCGTCGTGGAACCCCAGCATGATCGCGGACACTAGCCACTTGAACGGGGCCAGAATTGTTCCAAAGATGTCCATACGTTTTCCCTATTTCCTCAGGCCGCTGTGCGGCGACCGTCTTCATCAGACCACACAGCCAGGAACTGGTCCGGGTTGTTCAGTACAACAATTGTGGGCGTCTGGCCTTCGGGCCAGTGACGATGTCCGGCGGGGACGTGGTCCACGCCGCCGGCGTTCCAGGGGTGGCAACGCGCAAGGCGCCGCGCTGCGAGCCAACTTCCCTTGACGGCACCATGCACCGTCACCGCTTCGAGTGCATACGCCGAGCAGGATGGGAAGAATCGGCACACCTGGCCGTACAAGGGAGAGATGATCCTGCGATACGTCTTCAACAAGATGATGAGGACGTTGCGCGGCAGCTCCCACAGAAATTTTCCGAGGATCCCCGGGGCGACTCTAAAGAAGCGGACGACGGCGGAGCTCAGCTCATGCACGCGGTGTCCCTTCCGTTGTGGTGCCCTGGGTGGGCGAAACAACTCGCGGAGAGGATCCGCCGAGCCGTTTCGTGGTTGCCGCCAAGGCGGCGTTGTAATCCGTCAGCAGCTGGTCCCAGCTCGCTGTCGCAGCCGCGGGCAACGCCCGGACCACAACAGCAAGACCCGTGCCATGCCTATTCAAAGACAAAGCACCTGCTTCTCTCAGTCTCCTCTTAACGAGGTTCCTGGTCACAGCGTTCCCGACAGCTTTGGAAACGATGAAGCCGATGCGGCTCGGTTCTCCGGCACCAATAGATGCCGTATATAACACTAAGTTCCGGCGTCCATTGCGGACGCCGGAACGTACAGTTGTTGAAAAGTCGGTAGAAGTCCGTAGACGGTTATGGGCGGCTAGCACCTATTAACTCGCTTGGAAGGCTGACCGACGAGTCAGTTATTTAGGCCGACAGTTCGACGCGGCCCTTGCCACGACGGGCGGCCAGGATGGCACGGCCGGCACGGGTGCGCATACGAAGGCGGAAGCCATGCTTCTTGGCCCGACGGCGGTTATTCGGCTGAAAAGTCCGCTTGCTCACGTTAGTTACTCCAGTGGATCAAAGGTGCGCCCACCCGATCAAAAGGGGAAGAACTGGCCGACGCTAAGTTTATTGAGTATCCGCCGCCGCCCAACGCCGGATTTACCGGAGATGCGGGCGGTCAAAAAGCGGACACATAGGACTTCACAACGTTAGGGCAAAAAGACCCTCCAGGTCAAACCGGGAGCCGCAGTGCCCGCTATCCCCAGCTGTGGCTAACTACCCCCGCCAGCCTGTGGATGAAGTGGCTCACAGACCCCGTTTCAGAACCACAACGGTGTAATTATCCACAAGCTTCTTCCCAGCTATCTTCTGGAGTTTCCATCCCCTAGAGTGTCTCAGTAGCCGATTATCCACGGACTGTGCATAACCCTGTGGATTCGGTTCGGAATCCACGCCCTTTGATCGGCCACGGACCTTCGGCTGCCGCAATCCAGGCAAGCAAGCACTCGAGGGAACCAATTGATGACGGTAGACGAAGCCAACCACGCCAACACGGTCGGAAGTTCCTGGCGGCGGGTGCTGAGCCTGCTGGAACAAGACGATCGCGTCACACCCCGGCAGCGTGGTTTCGTCATCCTTGCGCAGGCGCAAGGCCTGATCGGCTCCACCCTTCTGGTGGCCGTACCCAACGAGCTGACCCGCGAGGTTCTCCAGACGCAAGTCAAGGACGCCCTCGATGACGCCCTCCGCAGCGTGTTTTCCGACGACATCCGGTGCGCGATCGACGTCGACACGGATCTGGTGCCCATCCACGAAGAGCCGGTGCCCGCCGTCGAACTCTCTTCCGCGAACGACCTGGCCGTCGAACTGAAGCCGCAGCCCACACCGCCGAGTACTTCGCACGAATTCGGCCGGCTCAACCCGAAGTACGTCTTTGACACCTTCGTGATCGGTTCTTCCAACCGCTTTGCCCATGCTGCGGCGGTCGCGGTCGCGGAAGCACCGGCCAAGGCTTACAACCCGCTGTTCATCTACGGTGATTCCGGGCTCGGCAAGACGCACTTGCTGCACGCGATCGGCCACTATGCCCGCCGTCTCTACAGCGGCATCCGGGTACGCTACGTGAATTCCGAAGAGTTCACCAACGACTTCATCAACTCCATCCGCGACGACGAAGGCGCCAGCTTCAAGACCACGTACCGCAACGTCGACGTGCTCCTGATTGACGACATCCAGTTCCTGGCAGGCAAGGACCGGACGCTCGAGGAGTTCTTCCACACCTTCAACGCCCTGCACAACAACAACAAGCAGGTGGTCATCACCTCGGACCTCCCGCCCAAGCAACTGGCCGGCTTCGAGGACCGCATGAAGTCCCGTTTCGAATGGGGCCTGCTGACCGATATCCAGCCGCCGGAACTCGAAACCCGCATTGCGATCCTCCGCAAGAAGGCCCAGAGCGAGGGATTGTCCGCCCCCGACGACGCCTTGGAGTACATCGCTTCCAAGATCTCCAGCAACATCCGCGAGCTCGAAGGCGCGCTGATCCGCGTCACTGCGTTCGCCAGCCTCAACCGCCAGCCCGTCGATGTGGCCCTCGCCGAAATGGTGCTGAAGGACCTGATCACCGACGACGGCGCCCAGGAGATCACGGCCGACCAGATCCTGAAGCAGACGGCCGAGTACTTCAAGCTCAGCATGGAAGAGCTTTGCAGCAAGTCCCGCACGCGCACCTTGGTGACCGCGCGGCAGATCGCCATGTACCTGTGCCGCGAGCTCACGGACATGTCCCTGCCGAAGATCGGCCAGGAGCTTGGCGGCCGCGACCACACCACAGTGATCCACGCAGACCGCAAGATTCGCGAACTGATGGCCGAGCGCCGTGTGATCTACAACCAAGTGACTGAGCTGACCAACCGCATCAAGCAGCAGCAACGCGATTCCTGACTCACTCCCTCGAGGTACTACATACCTTATTAACAGGCACATGTGGATAAGCCTGTGGATACTTAAGGGGACAAGCACGGTTAATGGGCTTAAAACCCTTAAGCCGTCTGTGGATCGTTAAAAACGGGCCTGGGGGTTATCCACGTCCACACCCTGTTTAAAACCCCTGTCACCCACATATGGTGAACAGGGCTTAACCGCGGAACTGCGGGTCCAGGGGCGGTTATCCACAGTTTCCACAGGGGTTATTAACACTACTAATCCCAAAAAATGAATTCCCTCAAATAACAATCTCCTTCCGCCCACCCAACGCCGCAGCCCGTGGCTGCTTCGAACCACAAGCCAGCAGGCCGGGGATGGGTTAATGCCCGAAGTTCCGGCTAAGCTGTCTGCATCGCGTCCATCCTTGGCGCTGCTTTGTAGTTCGCTCGCTGCGGACCATGCAGCTTTCGGGTTCCGGGCGCTGGTTTTCGGGGCTCCTGGGGGAGTTTCCGGTGGAACACTGGCAGCAGCAATGAAAGGCGGCACCTTCCGTGAAGTTCAGAGTCGAGCGGGATGTCCTGGCAGAAGCCGTCACATGGACAGCCCGGTCCTTGTCTCCGCGGCCGCCCGTCCCGGTACTCTCAGGTCTCCTGCTCAAGGCAGAAGCCGGAACAGTGAGTCTCTCGAGCTTTGACTACGAGACCTCCGCGCGCCTTGAGATTCCAGCTGACGTCACCACCGAGGGAACCATCCTGGTTTCCGGGCGCCTTTTGGCAGATATCTGCCGCAGCCTCCCATCGGCTCCTGTCGAAATCGAAACCGATGGCAGCAAGGTCACCCTCACGTGCCGTCGAAGCAGCTTCCATCTCGCCACAATGCCGGAATCCGAATACCCGCCGCTTCCGGCGCTTCCCGCCATCAGTGGAACCTTGCCCGGCGACGCCTTCGCCCAGGCTGTTTCGCAGGTCATCATCGCCGCAAGCCGGGATGACACCCTGCCGATCCTCACCGGTGTCCGGATGGAGATCGAGGATGACATGATCACCCTCCTCGCCACGGACCGTTACCGCCTCGCCATGCGAGAAGTACCGTGGAAGCCCGTCACCCCGGGAATTTCCACGAGTGCCCTGGTGAAATCCAAGACCCTCAACGAGGTAGCCAAGACCCTCGGTAGCAGCGGCGACATCCATCTCGCCCTCGCCGATGACGACAGCCGGCTCATTGGCTTCGAAAGCGGCGGGCGCACCACCACTTCCTTGCTCGTTGACGGCGACTACCCCAAAATCCGGTCCTTGTTCCCGGATTCCACGCCGATCCACGCAACGGTCCAAACGCAGGAACTCGTTGAAGCCGTTCGTCGCGTGTCCCTGGTCGCCGAACGAAACACGCCGGTTCGCCTGGCGTTCACGCAGGGCCAACTGAGTCTCGACGCCGGTACCGGCGAAGACGCGCAGGCATCCGAGGAACTGGAAGCCCAGCTCAGCGGTGAAGACATCACGGTGGCGTTCAACCCGCATTACCTCGTGGAAGGCCTGAGCGTGATCGAGACCAAGTTCGTGCGCTTCTCCTTCACCACGGCGCCCAAGCCGGCCATGATCACCGCGCAGGTTGACGCCGACGGCGATGACAAGGGCGACTACCGCTACCTCGTCATGCCCGTCCGCCTCCCCAACTGACTGGCAGTAGTTGTCGTTCCGGGCTCCCAAAACGACAACAACTGCGAGTCAGTCGGGTCACTACCAAAACAACCAACGCAGAAAAGAGTTCACACGGTGCACATCGGACTGATCGGCCTTGGAAAAATGGGTTTCAACATGCGCGAACGCATGCGCAAGGGCGGAATCGAGGTCACTGGTTTTGACCGCAATCAGGACATCGCCGACGTCGCGTCCGTTGACGAACTGATTGCTGCCCTTCCGACGCCGCGTCTGGTCTGGGTCATGGTTCCCTCCGGCGACATCACCGATGCCGTGATCAGCGAACTCGGCGAGAAGCTTTCTGCCGGTGACATGGTGATCGACGGCGGCAACTCACGCTTCACCGAAGACCAGAAACACGCCGCTTTCCTGGACTCCAAGGACATCCGCTTCGCCGATTGCGGCGTGTCGGGAGGCGTCTGGGGCCTGCAGAACGGCTACGGACTCATGGCAGGCGGCGCGGATGAGGACATCGAACTGGCCATGCCGGTGTTCGACGCGCTCCGTCCCGAAGGCGATCGTGCCGACAGCTTCGTCCACGTGGGCGGCGTGGGAGCGGGCCACTACGCCAAGATGGTCCACAACGGCATCGAATACGGTCTGATGCAGGCCTACGCCGAAGGCTACGAGCTGCTCGCGGCCAAGGACATCATCAAGGACCTGCCCGGCACCTTCCGGGCCTGGCAAAAAGGCACGGTTGTCCGTTCCTGGCTGTTGGACCTCATGGTCAAAGCCTTGGACGAAGATCCGGGCCTGGCCTCCATCGGGGACTACGTCGAGGACTCCGGCGAGGGACGATGGACCGTTGAGGAAGCCATTGCCAACGCGATCCCCGCCCCGGCAATCACCGCCGCGCTCTTCGCCCGCTTCTCCTCCCGCGAGGACAACTCGCCGGCGATGAAGATGGTGTCTGCGCTGCGCAACCAGTTCGGCGGACACGCCACCCGTCCGGCCAACTAGGCCCCGGTCGACCAGCAGTACGCGTGTACCTCGAACATCTTTCGCTGACCGATTTCCGCAGCTACGCGCAGGTTGACCTCAAGCTCGGCCCCGGTGTCACGGTCCTGGTGGGGTTCAACGGCATCGGCAAGACGAACCTCGTGGAAGCCATCGGATACCTGGCCACCCTGAGTTCACACCGTGTCAGCACGGATGCGCCCCTCCTGCGCTTCGGGACGGACCGCGCGTTGATCCGGGCGAAGCTAGTCCGCGGGGAACAATCGACGGTGGTCGAGCTCGAAATCAATGCCGGCCGTGCCAACCGTGGCCGGATCAACCGCGGAAATCCTGTACGTGCCCGAGACATCCTGGGCATTTGCCAGACGGTGCTTTTCGCCCCTGAGGACCTCGCCTTGGTCAAGGGTGATCCGTCCAACCGCCGGCGCTTCCTCGACGAACTGCTGGTGAGCCTGATGCCGGTGCACGCGGCGACCCGCAGCGACTACGACCGCGTGCTCAAACAGCGCAACGCCCTGCTGAAATCGGCCCGCACCGGCAAATTCACCTCGGGCCACGAAGCAACGCTCGATGTTTGGGACCAACACATGGCGCGGGCCGGCGCGGAACTTCTGCATGCACGGCTGGAACTCGTTGAACGGCTCCGACCCCACCTCAAGAGTGCTTACGCGCAACTGACGGATGGCTCCAAAGAAGCGGGCGCGGTCTACCGCTCCACCATCCAGGGCGTGTTGGACGACGACGGCGGTCCCGCCGAGGGTCTCCCTGACGGTTCGGAGGGGGTTGAGGACCTCCGCTTGCTGTCCGTGGAGCAACTTACCGAGCGCTACGTCCAGGCCTTCGCTGCCTCGCGCCGCAAGGAGTTGGAACGCGGGATTTCCCTGGTCGGACCCCACCGCGACGAACTCGAACTGGTTCTGGGCCAGGCTCCGGCCAAGGGCTATGCCTCCCATGGTGAAACTTGGTCCATGTGCCTCTCCCTGCGCTTGGCCTCGTACTACGTCATGCTCGATGACACCCGCACCGGCGGTTCCGCCCCGATCCTCATCCTCGACGATGTGTTCGCCGAACTGGACGTCCAGCGCAGGCGTAAACTGGCTGCAATAGTGGCCGGCGCCGAACAGGTTTTGGTGACGGCCGCCGTCGACGCCGACATTCCCGAGGAATTGGCGGGGCGACGCGTGAAGGTTGTGCCCGGAGGCATTGATGGAGAAGGATAGCCCCGGCGGACGCCAGCCGGGCAGGGACCCTGACGAGATTGACGCTGCCCAATCAGCTTTGAATCGGATGCGCGAAGCGGCGGCCGCGCGGGGCGAAATCCGCCGCGCTGCCCCGCGGACGGGCGCCGCTCCTAAACGCAAGGGCGTCCGCGATACCCGCGGATTCAGCCAATTCCACGGCACCGGCCGGGATCCGCTTGGCTTGGGGAAAGTCGTCGGGAGGCTCGTGGCCGAACGGGGCTGGACGTCTCCGGTGGCCGTGGGTTCCGTGATGGCCGAGTGGGATGCCTTGGTGGGACCGGAGATTTCCGCGCATTGCACCCCGGAGAGCTTCACCGACACCACGCTCCATGTCCGCTGCGATTCCACCGCCTGGGCAACGCAGCTCAGGCTCCTGAGCACCAGCCTGCTGGACATGTTCCGAAGGGAACTCGGAGACGGAGTGGTGACGTCCATTCAAGTGCTCGCGCCCACCGCACCGAGCTGGCGCAAGGGCGGCCGAAGCGTCAATGGGCGGGGCCCCCGGGATACCTACGGGTAACTTCCTCGGCACCCGCGTCAGCGGATTTGCTTGAACGGCGCACAGGGGCGAGAAACCTCCCCGGACCGTACAGCTCCCTAGAGGGTGCCGTTTTGGCGGCTTGCAGATGGGGCCAGCGGCCTCCCAGAGCTAGTTTCCTGAGCATATGGGCCGGGTTTTGCAAGGAACTGCGCCCAGTCACGATAGAATCGGCATAGACAACTGGGCGCCGGTGAACGTTGATTGGCTCCGCTGAACAGCACTTGTAAAAGCGGATCCGCCAATGACGAAGTAGCCGGCGTTAGCAGTGACGTCCCTGTTGGCGGCTGCCGTATCCCTGTGGTGTGTCCTGACGGACGTGCTTTCTTGGTGCGGTGACGGCTGGCGACCATCGAACACGGAGGAGTCGAAAGCGCCTGTGGCTAACGACAATGCAGAGACCTTGGCAGTAGATCCCGCGAAGGAGAACGCCCATAAGCCTGACACACCCTCGGGGTCCAAGGAGTACGGTGCGAGCGACATTACCGTTCTTGAGGGTCTCGAAGCGGTGCGTAAGCGCCCGGGTATGTACATCGGATCCACAGGCCCGCGTGGCCTCCACCACTTGGTGTACGAAGTGGTGGACAACTCGGTGGACGAGGCCCTTGCCGGGTACTGCAGCCACATTGAAGTGACTCTCCAGGCCGACGGCGGCGTCAAGGTCGTGGACGATGGCCGTGGCATCCCGGTGGATATGCACCCCACGGAGAAGAAGCCGACCGTCGAAGTTGTCATGACGATCCTGCACGCCGGCGGCAAGTTCGGCGGCAGCGGCTATGCCGTGTCCGGTGGCCTCCACGGCGTCGGTATTTCCGTTGTCAACGCACTTTCGCGCAGGGTCGACACCGAGGTGCGTCGCCAGGGACACGTTTGGCGGATGACCTTCGCCGACGGCGGCAAGCCACAGGGTGGGCTCGTCCAGGGCGAAGCAACGGACCAGACCGGAACGTCCCAGACGTTCTACCCGGACGGCACCATCTTCGAGAGCACCGATTTCGATTTCGAAACCCTCCGCGCGCGATTCCAGCAGATGGCCTTCCTCAACAAGGGCTTGCGCATTACCCTCACGGACGAGCGCCCTGTCGCAGGAGCAGGCGACGATGACCTGGATCTTGACGCAGTTGTCACCGACGGCGAAGTGGCGGCAGAACACCGGACGGTGGTTTACCAGTACAACGACGGTCTGCTCGACTACGTGAAGCACCTGAACTCGAACAAGAAGGTGGACATCGTCCACGAGGACGTCATTGCCTTTGAAACCGAAGACACTGAGCGGCACATCGCCGTCGAGGTCGCGATGCAGTGGACCACGGCCTATTCCGAGAGCGTCCACACTTACGCCAACACCATCAACACCCACGAGGGCGGCACCCACGAAGAAGGTTTCCGTGCCGCGATGACTTCGCTCATCAACCGCTACGCGCGCGAGAAAACCATCATCAAGGAAAAGGATGACAACCTCACCGGTGACGACATCCGGGAGGGCCTCACAGCCGTCATCTCGGTGAAGTTGTCTGAACCCCAGTTCGAGGGCCAGACCAAGACCAAACTGGGTAACTCCGAGGTCAAGGGCTTCGTCCAACGGGTGGTCACCGACCAGCTTGGCGACTGGTTGGAACGAAACCCCGGCCCGGCCCGTGACGTCATCCGCAAGGCTGTCCAGGCCGCCCAAGCCCGCATGGCCGCCCGCAAGGCGCGCGACAACGCACGTCGCAAGAGCCCGCTGGAATCCTTCGGCATGCCGGGCAAACTGTCCGATTGCTCCTCAAAGGACCCCGCACGCTGCGAGGTCTACCTCGTCGAGGGTGACTCCGCCGGCGGTTCGGCCAAGCGCGGACGTAACCCCGAGACCCAGGCCATCCTGCCGCTGCGCGGCAAGATCCTGAACGTGGAGCGGGCACGCCTGGACAAGGCCCTCGGCAACAACGAAGTCCAGTCCATGATCACTGCCTTCGGAACCGGGATCGGCGAGGACTTCGACATCTCCAAGCTGCGGTACCACAAGATCGTCCTGATGGCCGATGCAGACGTGGACGGCCAGCACATCACCACGCTGCTCATGACCTTGCTGTTCCGCTACATGCGTCCGCTGATCGAGAACGGCTACGTCTACCTCGCCCAGCCGCCGCTGTACCGCATCAAGTGGTCGAACGCTCCTCACGACTACGTCTACAGCGACCGTGAACGCGACGCCAAGCTGGTCTCCGGCCAGGCCGCCGGCCGCCGGATCCCGAAAGACAACGGCATCCAGCGCTACAAGGGCCTCGGCGAAATGGACTACACCGAACTCTGGGACACCACCATGGACCCGGACCACCGCACGCTCCTGCAAGTCACCATGGACGATGCCCTGGCGGCGGACCAGACCTTCTCCGTGCTGATGGGTGAGGACGTGGAATCGCGCCGGAACTTCATTCAGCAGAACGCCAAGGACGTCAGGTTCCTGGATATCTAGAGACTTCAAAGCCCCTAGGAATATTCCAGTACTGACATATACCTGAAACGGAAATCATAAACTATGAGTGAAGAAACACCCGAGGTTCCCGCCGAGTCGGCCGGCATTCCGGAACCCGTACTTGAGGGCGATGTGCTGACCGACCGCGTGGACCAGGTCGATCTGCAGACGGAAATGCAGCGTTCCTACCTGGACTATGCCATGGCGGTTATCGTTGGCCGTGCGCTTCCGGATGTCCGCGACGGCCTGAAGCCCGTCCACCGCCGAGTGCTCTACGCGATGTTCGACGGCGGTTACCGCCCGGACCGCTCCTTCAACAAATGCGCCCGCGTGGTGGGCGAGGTCATGGGCCAGTACCACCCGCACGGTGACACCGCGATCTACGACGCCCTGGTCCGCCTCATCCAGGACTGGACGATGCGCTATCCGCTGGCGCTGGGCCAGGGCAACTTCGGTTCCCCGGGCAACGACGGCGCCGCGGCTCCGCGATACACCGAGACCAAGATGGCCCAGCTGGCCATGGAGATGGTCCGCGACATCGACGAGGAAACCGTCGACTTCCAGGACAACTACGACGGCAAGAACCAGGAACCCACCATCCTGCCGGCGCGTTTCCCCAACCTGTTGGTCAACGGCTCCTCAGGCATCGCCGTCGGCATGGCCACCAACATCCCGCCGCACAACCTGCGCGAAGTCGCCGACGGCGTGCAGTGGTATCTGGCCAACCCGACGGCCAGCCGTGAAGAGCTGCTTGAGGCGTTGCTCGTGCGCATCAAGGGTCCGGACTTCCCGACCGGTGCCACCATCCTCGGCCACAAGGGCATCGAGGACGCGTACAGGACGGGCCGCGGCTCCATCACCATGCGCGCCGTAGTGAACGTCGAGGAACTCCAGGGCCGCACGTGCCTGGTGGTCACCGAACTTCCGTACCAGGCAAACCCGGACAACCTGGCGATCAAGATCGCCGAACTGGTCAAGGACGGCAAGATCCAGGGCATCGCGGACCTCCGCGACGAGACGTCCGGCCGCACCGGACAGCGACTGGTGATCGTGCTCAAGCGGGACGCCGTGGCCAAGGTGGTGCTCAACAACCTCTACAAGCACACCCAGCTGCAGGACAATTTCGGTGCCAACATGCTGGCGATCGTCGACGGAGTACCCCGTACCCTGAGCCTGGACGCCTTCATCCGGCACTGGGTGGCCCACCAGGTGAGCGTCATTGTCCGGCGGACACGCTACCGCCTGCGCAAGGCCGAGGAAGAGGCGCACATCCTGCGCGCACTTCTCAAGGCTCTGGACATGCTGGACGAGGTTATCGCGCTCATTCGCGCCTCCAACACCACCGAAGCTGCCCGCGATGGCCTGATGGGGCTGCTGGACATTGACGAGCTCCAGGCGCGCGCCATCCTCGACATGCAGCTCCGCCGCCTTGCCGCGTTGGAACGGCAGAAGATCCAGGACCGGCACTCCGAGCTTGAGGCCATGATCACGGAGTTCAACTCGATCCTTGCCTCCGAGCAGCGCCAGCGCGACATCATCAGCCAGGAGCTGGCTGAGATCGTGGCCAAGCATGGTGATGACCGCCGGACCCACATCCTCATGGGCTTCGACGGTGACATGTCCATGGAAGACCTCATCCCCGAGGAAGAAGTGGTGGTCACCATCACCCGCGGCGGATACGTCAAGCGCACCCGCAGTGACAACTATCGTTCGCAGCAGCGAGGCGGCAAGGGCGTCAAGGGTGCCCAGCTTCGCGGCGACGATGTCGTCGAGCACTTCTTCGTCACAACCACGCACCACTGGTTGCTGTTCTTCACCAACCTGGGCCGCGTGTACCGGGCCAAGGCGTACGAGCTTGCCGAGGCCGGCCGTGACGCCAAGGGACAGCACGTGGCAAACCTGTTGGCCTTCCAGCCGGACGAGCACATCGCCCAGGTCCTTGACTTGCGCGACTATGAGCAGGCCCCGTACTTGGTGCTCGCCACCAAGAACGGCCTTGTGAAGAAGACGCGCCTGGAAGACTACGACACCAACCGCACGGCCGGCGTCATCGCCATCAACCTTCGGGATGAGGACGAGCTTGTCTCGGCGCAGCTTGTGTCCGAAACCGACGATCTTCTCCTGGTTTCCCGCAAGGGCCAGTCGATCCGCTTCACGGCCACCGACGAGGCACTGCGTCCCATGGGGCGCGCCACCTCGGGTGTGACCGGCATGAAGTTCCGTGAAGACGACGAACTCCTCGCGGCCGACGTGGTCCAGGACGGCTCGTTCGTGTTCGTGGTGACCGAAGGCGGATACGCCAAGCGCACCGCCGTCGAGGAGTACCGGCTCCAGGGCCGAGGCGGCCTGGGCATCAAGGTGGCCAAGCTCCAGGAAGAGCGAGGCGACCTTGTCGGTGCGTTGATCGTCAACGAAGAAGACGAAGTCCTGGTGGTCATGGAGGGTGGCAAGATTGTCCGCTCCGCCGTGGCCGGTGTTCCTGCCAAGGGCCGTGACACCATGGGCGTCATCTTCGCGAAGCCTGACAAGAACGACCGCATCATCGAGGTGGCCCGCAACAGCGAACGCGGCCTCGAGGAGTCCGACGACGATCAGGGCGAGGGCACAGACGACGCCTCAAGCGTCAATAGTGTCGAAAATCCCGCCGGAGGAACGTCCGAGGCGGACGATGACGTAACGTTGGCTGCAAACGGCGGCGCCGATCAGGCGACCGCGACGGCCGAATCGGGATCGGCCGCAGGATCCGGTAATGGGTCCGGCGTCGAGCTGAACGAAGACAACACCGGAGGTAACGAGTGAGCAATTCGGACTCATATCCCAAGCCGAGTACGGGTGTCCCTGGAGGATTGCGGCAGCCGTCGGCTACTCCGCGGGTAGACGCACCGGCCCGTCCCCAGCAGCGCCCTGTGGCATCCTCTTCGGGTGCGGCAGGAACTGGCGCGGAGAGGGTCCCAGGTCAGCGCCCGGCCGTTCCCGGTCAGCGCCCGGCCGTCCCAGGCCAGCGTCCCGCAGGAACGCAGCGCCCGGCGGGTCAGCGTCCCGCCGCGCCCGGCCAGAGGCCCGTGCAGGGCCAGCAGCGCCCCGCCCCCGGGGCTCCAGGGCTTGTGAAGCCGGCACCCAAGGCGAAGGTTCGCCGCGCCCGCCTGCTCGTCAGCAAGGTTGATCCGTGGTCTGTCCTGAAGATGGCGTTCCTGTTGTCCGTTGCCTTGGGCATCGTGACTGTGATTGCCGCAATCGTGCTTTGGACGGTTCTGGACCTCACGGGCATTTTCAACCAGGTGGACAGCCTTCTGGGCACCCTGGCAGGCTCGGAAAGCGGTGGCTTCGAACTCAAGAAGGTCGCTTCGCTCGGACAGGTCGCCTCTTTCGCCACCATCATTGCCGTGGTGAATGTTGTGTTGCTGACTGCCCTGTCCATGCTGAGCGCCGTGCTTTATAACATTGCCGCAACACTCGTGGGCGGCATTGGCGTGACCCTCACCGACGACTAACCCAAACGGTCGGAAATTGAGGGAAACTGCTGGAAAACAGTGGTGAAAATACCTCGATTTGAGATCGGGCCGGGATGTGCTGTAAAGTCATGTCTCGGCCCGAAGAGGTATCGGGGCGTATAGCTCAGGCGGTTAGAGCGCTTCGCTGATAACGAAGAGGTCCCAGGTTCAAGTCCTGGTACGCCCACGGAACCTGCACAGGTTTTGCTAAAGGTTCAGGAAACTGAACCGGAACGGGGTGCATGTGAAGAAGTTGCTCGTAGTTGCAGCTGCGATCGCAGGCGTCCTGCTCTACAGGAAAGTGCAGGAATCCGAAGCCCGGAAGACAGTCTGGAGCAAGGCAACCGACACGGTTGACTAGCAAAGACGCCCGGTCTGGAGATGGTGCAAACCATCGAAGGAACTAGGGTATTATGGACGGGTTGCTTCTTATGGGGGCATGGCGCAATTGGTAGCGCACCTGCTTTGCAAGCAGGGGGTTCGGGGTTCGAGTCCCCGTGCCTCCACCATAAGAAAGAGTCCCGGTCAGAAATGACCGGGACTCTTTGCGTTAAGCCGCCCCACTAAGGTTGAAATGTGAACTTCATTGTTGCTGCTTTGGGTGTGCTCGGCGTCGCATCATCCGGACCCCTCATCGCCGGAACGCTTGGAGCTACCTCCGTCACGGCACTGGCTATCGCCTTCTGGCGCAACGCAATCGCCGCCGTCGTCATGGCCTCGCCGGTCCTGATCCGCGAGCCGCGCCAGTTCCGCAAGATCACCCGCAACGAGTTCACTTGGTCCGCTGTCGCAGCAGTGGCGCTGGCCTTCCACTTCGCTTGCTTCATCACCGCGCTCCAGCTCACGTCGGTCGCGGCCGCTACCGCCCTGGTGTGCCTGCAATCGGCGTGGATCGCCGTTTTCCAGCTTCTCCGCGGCATCAGGCACCGTTGGCCGGTTCTGGTTGGCCTGGGTATCGCGCTGGGCGGCGTCGCGGCCATTACGGGCTTCGATATGGGAACTTCCCCTAAAGCCCTCATTGGTGACATCCTGGCCCTCGCCGGAGGTGCCCTGGCCGGCCTGTATACCTTGGCCGGAGGCAAAGCCCGCCAGAGCATGGGCATTGGAACGTACACGACGCTTTGCTACGGGATCTGCGCGGCCATCGTCGCCGTGCTGGCCCTCACGGGCGGCCAGCCGCTTGTAGGGTTCGACGCCGGCGGCTGGCTGGGGATCGTGGCCATCACCGTGTGCGCGCAACTAGTCGGGCACACCGCGTTCAACCATCTCCTGGCGACCATGAGCCCGCTGCTGGTGTCCATGATCATCCTGTTGGAGATTCCGGGCGCAGCCCTTCTCGCTGCGGTCTTCCTGCACGAAACCTTGCCGGCCGGTACCTACGGGGGACTCGCCTTGATCCTGGTTGGACTCGCCGTCGTCGTCGCTGGTCAGCGGCGGGGCAAGGGCGACGCTGAGGGCAAGATCGCCGGGCTCGGTGCTGACTGAGCTGTATTCGCGCGGCTACAGGCCGCCGCGGCGGACGCCTTGGCCGGCATTGGCCGTGTGGATGGCCCGGAGAAGCTTGGCCGGGAAGTAGACGGAGAAGAACACCACCATGGGGGCCTTCAGGGCCATCTTCTTGACGTTGTGGGCCTTGTAGGTGCGGTCGAAGCGGGTCACGTAATAGCGGTAGTCGCGCGGTGAATCCTCGAGCCTGCGGGCAGACATGCCCGAAACCATCTGCGGCCAGTACTGCACCCTGAGATCGTGGTCGGCAAGATGCAGGGAAAGATCGATGTCCTCATGCATCTCGTCCTTTTCATCCAGGCAGGTTTCGTCGCGGACGGTTTCCCAGGCGGAACGGCGAAGGGCCATGTTGGATCCAAAAAGGAAGTGGTACTGGTGCTTCGCAAGCCGAAGCATGAGCTGGCGCATTTTGTCGTCGGCTTTCAGTCCGAATCGACGCATGGGCATGTCGTAGTAGACCACGGGTCCCGTGGCCGCCTGCACCGAGGGATCGGCGAAGGCCTTTTGCACCTGCTCAACCCAATCAGGTTCCACAACCGAGTCGGCATCGATCCGGCCGAGGATATCCGACGTGGCGCTATTGAGGCCAAAGTTGCGTGTGGGGATGAGTCCCTGCGCCTTGTCCTGGCTCAGCAGGATGATGGGGCTCTCCGGGTATTCCTGCTGCATCTGCTGGACAATCTGCGCAGTGCGGTCCGAGGACCTGTTGTCCACGACGATGATCTCGTCCGCAGGTACTGACTGGTAAATGGCCGCGATCAGGCATTGCCGTATGACGCTTTCCTCGTTGTACGCCGGGATGATGATTGAAACGCTCGGCTTCACGGGTGCGACGGCTGCGTTGGTGGCTGCATCTACGAAAGATCTATCGGCTGGCATCCCCATAAATCTAACATCAGGGCGGTAATCCTAGAGGAAGCCTTCGGTGACAAGTGGCCAAACAATTGAAGGGACCCCGGCGAACCGGAATCCCTTCAACGCGGAGCGAAGATGGCCTTCGTCTAGGCCTCGTGTTTGCCGGCTTCGTCCGTGGCTGCCTGCTCCTTGGCCCCTTCGTCCTTGTGGAGGCTGGCGGCGATGTTCTTTACGGCGGTCTTGGCGTCGGTTGCCACCTTGGCTGCGGTGTCCGTAGCGTCCTCGACAACGTGCTTTGCCTTCTCGGCTACGGTTTCGGCTTTATCAGCTACGTTGAGTTTCACGTCGTCAACCGTGTCAGCTACCTTGGTGGCGGCCTCGTTGGCCTTGTCAGCGACTTTCTCGGCTGCCGCTGCGGCCGGGACAGGTGATGGCGTAACCGGAACCGGAGTCTTCCACGGGTCCTCCACCGGGCGGCTGGCCTTCCACGCGGCGACGCCGGCCGCAGCTGCTGCTGCCACAATCGTGAAGATCAGGAAGCCCCGCTTTTTGGGCTTCCGGGTCCTGGCGAGTTCTTTAGAGACTGTTTTGGATGCTTCCCCGGCCGCGGCTTTCAGCTGGGCCCCTGTCGCTTGTGCTTGCTCCTGCAGATTGTGAACCACTCCCGAGTCCACCAGCTTCTGGGCGACGGCGTCCACGTGCGCGGGTGCATTCTCAAGGGCTTGGTGGACGACCACCGAGGCTTGCCCGAGCTGCTCTGAGAGCTTGGGCAGGTACTCCTCAACAACTTTGTCCCGGGCGTGGCTGAGCGCCGGAGTGGCTTTGTTAAGGGCTTCCTGGATCTTGGGGGAGGCGTCCTCGACGACGTCGTGGATCTTCGGTGCGAGGTTCGCCAGGCCTTCCTGGAGCTTCGGCGTGACGGTTGCAACGCCGTCGGCGAGGTTGTACGCCGCCGACTTCAGGCCTTCCTGAAGCTTCGGCGAGGCGGTGTCGATTCCGTGCTGGATGCGGGGAACCGCCCAGTTCACAGCTGCTTCGACGCGCGGTGTCGCCCAGTCCTTGGCATTTTCGACGCCACTCACAACGGTGTGTTCAAGTTCGCGGGCAATCCGGTCCGATTTCTTCACAACTACCTCCCGATCAACATGCTCGTTTGTTGTTAGCCTACGTCGCTTGTTCGGCACCGGCTATTCATCCAGCGGATTCATGGAAGATTTCACCGAGCGCGGAACCGCCTTCCTGGCCGCCTCGGCGTTGACCCTGCGTGAAACAATGGCGATATGACCATCGCAACCGCAAAAGCAACTTTCCACACGAGCCTCGGTGACATCGTGGTTGACCTCTTCGGCAACCACGCGCCCAAGACGGTCGCCAACTTCGTTGGCCTGGCCACAGGAGAAAAGTCCTGGACGCACCCGGAGACCGGTGAAGACAAGACCGGTACCCCGCTGTACGACGGCACCATTTTCCACCGCATCATCAAAGACTTCATGATCCAGGGCGGCGATCCCCTTGGTCGCGGCATCGGCGGACCGGGCTACAAGTTCGACGACGAGATCCACCCGGAACTCAACTTCAACGCCCCTTACAAGCTGGCCATGGCCAACGCCGGCGTCCAGATGGGCAAGGGCACCAACGGTTCCCAGTTCTTCATCACCACGGTCAACACCGACTGGCTTTTCGGCAAGCACTCCATCTTCGGTGAGGTTGCAGACGAAGAGTCCAAGAAGGTTGTAGACGCCATCGAGGCTGTCCGCACGGGTATGGGCGACCGCCCTGTTGAAGACGTCGTCATCAACAGCATTGACATCGTCCAGCTCTGATCCCCGGAACCTGAGCAGCATATGAGTTACGGAATCCCGGCGGCAGAGCCGTCAGCTGACATTCCGGTGTGCCCCAGGCACCCGGACAGGCCCTCCTATGTGCGGTGCCAGCGTTGCGGGCGTCCTGCATGCCCCGAGTGCCAGCGGGCGGCCGCCGTCGGGTTCCAATGCATTGACTGCGTCAATGAAATGAAGCGTTCGACGCCGGCAGTGCGTTCCGCCTATGGCGGCGCCGTTGCGACCGGACGTCCTTTGGCGACGTACCTGCTTATCGGGCTGTGCGCCCTGGTGTACGTGCTGCAATGGCTGATTCCCGGTGATGTCGTGGAGGGTCAGCTTGCCTTCGCGTCCGCCTATGCCTCCCCCCAATACGGGGCCTTCGAGCCATGGCGGATGCTGACGAGCGCTTTTGTCCACTCACAGGGCTTTGTCCTGCACATCGTGCTCAATATGTACATGCTCTGGATCTTCGGCCAGGTGCTGGAGCCCGTTCTCGGACGCATCCGCTTCCTCGCCGTCTACCTCCTGTCCGCCATTGGCGGCTCTGTCGGTTTCCTGCTGCTGACGCCTGTCTTCCCTGTAACCGCTGTTGAAGGTGCGTCAGGTGCGATCTTCGGTCTCTTTGGCGCACTGTTGGTGATCCAAAGCCGGCGCGGCGGAGACACCCGGCAGCTGTGGATCCTTATCGTCATCAACGGCGTGATTGGCTTTGTTGTCCCGGGAATCGCCTGGCAGGCCCACTTGGGCGGCCTTATCACGGGAGGCCTGTGTGCCGCCGTGATTGCCTTTGCTCCGCGTGGACCCCGCCAGGCGCTGTTGCAGACTGCCGGGATGGCCCTGGTGGCCGGAATCCTGGTCCTGGCCACCGTCCTTCGGGCCACTGCGGGCTAACAATTCCTTAGCTTTTTACGCTAGGAGTTCCTCTAAGCGGTCCATCGACTCTTTGATGCCCGAATCCATGCCGCTGGCTACTGCCATGTCACGGGCCTCCACCGAGGGAAACACGGAATGCTGCACCACGCGTGTGCGGCCTCCGAGGTCTTCAAACCTGGTGGTGTCCAACGTGACTTGCCCCGGGGCGCCGTCGAACTCGAAGGTCTGGATGATCCGGAATGGCTCCTGGACCTCGTGGAAGACCCCGCGGAAACCGAACTCATTGCCCTGGCCGTCCAAATGTGTGTAGCGGTAGCTGCCGCCCGTGTGCGCGTCGTAGGACTCGAGGCGCATTTCCAGGCGACGCGGACCCAACCATTTGACGACGAGTTCGGGATCCGTGAAAGCCTGGAATACGCGCTCCGGTGCGGCGTCGAAGTCGCGGCTCGTGTCGATGAACGGCGTGCCCGCCGCGACGTCAATGGTTGTTGTGTTGGTGCTCATTGTTCTTCTCCTTTTCCGGATTGTCCTGATGGGCTGTTCTGGCCAATAGTTCGTCCAACCGGGCGAAACGCTCCTCGGCCTGAAGGCGGTAGTTCTCGATCCACTCGGCCAAGGGGCCCAGCGCCGTCGTGTTCAAGTGGCAGGGACGGCGCTGCGCTTCCCTGCTCCTCGTGATGAGCCCTGCGCCCTCGAGCACTTGAAGATGCTTGGAGATGGCTTGGAGGGTAACGGTGAAGGGCTGGGCGATCTCATTGACGGTGGCATCGCCCAAGGCCAACCGCGCCAGGATCTTGCGGCGGACAGGATCGGCGAGGGCCATGAACGCCCGGTTGAGCTGGTCTTCCGGATCCAGCACTGCTGTACCCATTGTGTCCGGCATACGTCTCCCCTGCCCGGCTCCAGGCTCAAGTGTTTCGGATTTCCGAGTCTTCCGCAGTACTCAAGCAAGTGGTTTATCAACTAATTCATTGAATAAAACCAGCCTAAAACTGTGCACTGAGTCCGTCAAGACCCCTTGGATATGTTTTCCACAGGGGTTATCCACAATGTGCGTAACTTACAAGGGTGTAGTTCGATGATGAATGGACTCTGTGGAGCGAGATGGCAGGGGCTGCGCTTTTCTCTGGGGATTAACGTCCACACCTGTGGATAACTTTTGCTCACACGCCTGTGGGTATGTGGATAAGGAGTGCGTTTTCCGGGTGCGTGTGGACAACCTCACCCTTGGCAGCCGCAAGAGCGCAATATCAACAGAGTTATCAACATTGTTAATAACTCACAAGACTGTAGTTCGGCGTCCTTGCTGCCCCTTGAGGCCCGCCGTTCTGGGAGTTTTCCACGTTGTGGGCACAGTTTTTCCCCAACTGTGGATAACTTGTGGGTAGCTGCCTGTTGTTAAGTGTGTAACTACGGTGCGACGGCCAGGATGGGCTCGCTATGTAAGTTCAGCGCCGTTGCTGCTTGGCGTGCGGCTCCCAGTGCGGCATATTCCCGGGATTCCGGCCATGCCACGGCGCGTCCCGTGAGGTCGGCTACTGCTTGGCGAAGCGCCGCAGACCGCGATCCGCCGCCCACCAGAGTGACCCTTTCAATCTCAAGGCCGGCCCGGGACAAATCATCGATGGCATCAGCGATCGCGCATGCCAAGCCGAGTATGGCGGCGCGCCCGAGGTTTTGGGGCGTCATCGAGAACCTCGTGAGACCGATCAGTGCTCCCTGGGACGCGGGCAATAGCGGGGTACGTTCCCCGTCCAGGTATGGGAGGAAGCAGAGCCCTTGGGCGTCAGGCGGCCCTTGGGACGCAAGTTCGTCGAGCTCGCCGAGGCTGAGGCGCAGCATATGGGCCGCTGAGTTGAGGATTCGGGCGCCGTTGAGAGTGGCAACTATAGGTAGCTGGGCACCGATAGCTGATGGCCGAAAGCCGCGACATTCCCGTTGGCCGCTTCGCCCAGCCGGAAGAAGTGGCGTCGCTCATCGCCTACCTTTGCGGTGACACGGCCGCTATGATCACCGGTACGAACGTCCTGATCGACGGCGGGTTTACGACCGTCTGAGTGCCCTGGATTGGTGGCTCGGAAACCGGAACAGCGCCCGGGATCGTCAGACCGGAACGTGTTCGGTCTGCGAAGCAACTGTTTGGGGCCTGCGGGCTGCGTCACTGATCCGCAACAGCAGGGCGACGATGATCCAGTTGGCAAGGAGGGAGGATCCGCCCGCGGAGAGGAACGGCGTCGTCAGCCCAGTGAGGGGAATAAGGCGGGTGACGCCGCCGATAATGATGAAGCACTGAAGGGCCATGGAGAAGGCCAGCCCGCAGGCAAGGAGCTTCCCAAAGGCATCCCGGATGCCCAGGGCGGCCCGGAATCCCCTGGTGAAAAGCAGCAAATAGAGGAGAACGATCGCGAACAGCCCGATCAGGCCGAGTTCTTCACCGAGGGAAGCGATGATCATGTCGCTGTTCGCGAAAGGCACCAGGTCTGGGCTTCCTAGCCCCAGGCCCTTGCCGATCAGGCCGCCGTCGGCCATTCCGAAGAGGCCCTGGACGATCTGGGCGCTGCCTCCGGGAAAGCGGGTGAAGACCTGGGGGTCGAAGGCATTGATCCAGGCGTCAATGCGCAAGCCGACATGGGAAAAGATCTTTGCTGCGGCGTATCCGCCTAAAAGCATGAGCACGACGCCGAGGACGAGCCAGCTGGCCCGGCTCGTGGCAACGTAGATCATCACGATGAACAGGCCGAACAGCAGTATGGACATGCCGAGATCGTGCTGGAAGACCAATACGCCCACGCTCGCGGCCCAGGCGGTGATCATCGGCCCTGTGTCCTTGATCCTGGGGAACTGCAGGCGCCCGAATTTCCTGCCGGCCAGCAGGATCAAGTCCCGATTGGAGGACAAGTAGCCCGCGAAGAAGACGGCGAGTGTAATCTTCACGATCTCGCCAGGCTGGAACTGCAGGGAACCGAGGCGTATCCAGACATTCGCGCCGTTGATGTCTCCGGCGGAAATGCCCGGAATGAGGGGAAGGATGAGGAGGGCGGCGCTGACTGCGAGTGCGATGAAAGTGTACCGGCGTAAGAGCCGGTGGTCCTTCAAAAGCCATAGCACGGCGGCCGCGACCAGGACCGAGACGATCGTCCATGTGAGCTGATTAGTCCCGGCAGTAGTGCCGTTTGACGCGTCCAGGCGTCGGATCATGGCGATGCCGAGGCCGTTCAAAGCC
Source organism: Arthrobacter sp. GAS37 (assembly GCF_044908325.1). Lineage (NCBI taxonomy): Bacteria > Bacillati > Actinomycetota > Actinomycetes > Micrococcales > Micrococcaceae > Arthrobacter > Arthrobacter sp. GAS37. The sequence goes on along the minus strand of NZ_JBIYDB010000010.1, from coordinate 60,311 downwards.
ACCACAATCGGGAGGATCACCGGATCCGCATACCTTGCCTTGAACCGCAGGACAACGTGGAAGATCCCGGCCAGCGCGGTCAAGGTACCGGCCTGAAGCCAGAATCCAACGTCAAGGGCCTCTTTCTTGTCCACGCTGGTCATTGCAAGGGCACCAATGCCTACGCCAAGTGCCAGCACCAACAGCACCATCTCCACGTTTCGGCGAGGCTTCGCCAGAATCGCTTGCTGGCTCATGGGCATCTTCTTTCGTGGATCCCGGACGGCCGGACGGGTCCGGTTCGGTGGCTCAAGATCGGGTCAGTGGCTCAACATAAGGTTCAGTGGGCCATCATAGCCGCAGCGGCTGGGCAGCGGTTGGGAACAGGATCCGGTCGATCAGCGGCCAGCTTCCGTAACGGCCTGTATCACCATGTCGTCGAGCTTAGGGAGCGCATGCTCAAGCCGATGCCTGGCCTCGCCGACAGTTTCTTCCACCGCTGACAGTGGCGCGTTGGCGACGACGATGGTGGTGGCGCCCTGCAGGCGATGGCCGACCCAACGCAGTTGCAGCTTCGGCACGAAGAGCACGCCCGGTGTCGTTTCCAACGCCGCCTGGGCGCCGTCGAGCAGTTCGGGTTCTATGCCGTCCATCAGGCGTCGTCCGATGCTGCGAACCGTGCCCCAGAGCAGGACGATGATGGCCGCCGAAATCAGCAGGCCGACAATCGGGTCCGCCAAAGGGAAACCGAGCAGCACACCGCCGGCGCCAAGCACCACCGCGAGGGACGTGAATCCGTCAATGCGCGCATGCACGCCGTCCGCGACGAGCGCAGCGGACCCGATCTGCCGGCCGACCCTGATCCTGTACACGGCCACAATTTCATTGCCCGCAAAGCCGATGAGTCCGGCCGCAAGGACCCACCACAGATTGTGCAGGGGTTGCGGATGGAACAGGCGATCGATGGATTGCCACGCGGCCACCACTGCCGAAAGCGCGACCACGCCGACAATGAACAGTCCGGCAAGGTCCTCCGCCCGGCCGTATCCATAGTTGTAGCGTCGAGTCGCCGCACGACGTCCCAGAATGAACGCAATCCACAGCGGCACTGCAGTGAGTGCGTCCGAGAAGTTGTGGATGGTGTCGGCCAGCAATGCGACGGAGCCGCTGATGAGGACCACCATGAACTGCAGGACGGTGGTGCCGAGGAGGATGAAAAGACTGATCTTCAGTGCCCGGACGCCCTGTGTACTGGACTCAAGGGCATCGTCGATTGAATCGGCGGCATCGTGGGTGTGCGGGACGAAAAGCTCATACAGCCACCCCTTGAGACCCTTGTGATGCTCGTGGGAGTGTCCGTCATGGTCATGGTCATGGTCATGGTCGTGGTCGTGGTCGTGGTCGTGGTCGTGGTCGTGCACGTGCACGTGGTGCTCGTGACCAACTTGCTGGTGACCGCTCATGCCGATTCCTGTTCTGCGCGGTGGTGTGCAGGGGTACCGCCCAAGGCGTGTTCTGCTTGGAATATTGCATCCGCGACCAGCTGGCGGGCATGCTCGTTCTCGAGACGGTACATGACCCTGGTTCCGTCCTGCCGCGTGGAAACCATTCTCGCCAAGCGCATTTTGGCAAGGTGCTGCGATACTGCCGCCGGGGATTTCCCAACGAGTTCCGCCAACGCTCCGACGGCCATTTCGCCGTTCCGGAGCGCGAGGACGATCCGGACCCTCGTGGCATCGGCGAGCATCGCGAACACTTCCACAGCCAATTCAACGTATTGGCTGTCGACCCCCAGTGCGCAGGCCTTCTTATCTGCATTCATACGCAGATTCTTTCACAGATCCGGGCCAAACACACATCGAGGACTCGGGATAGTGAACTGGAATTCGATCAGGCGCCACGATCAGTGGGGGCCTGAATGAAGTTCTCAATGCCCCGGGAGTGAACTCTCAGTGAACCCGCGGACACTATCCACAGCCTTGTGCACATTGGGTAAAACCACGGGTCCAGGGCGCGAGGTCCTGATTATCACCTGAATGTCGGGGATCCCGGCTTCATGTACGTGGATGTCCACATGAATTGTCCACAGCTGTGGATAAAGTTACGCACTTCTGTGGAAAGAGGGTTGGTATCAGAGCCAAACTCCGGAGCTGCCCCGACGATGGCTGTCAAGAAGATGGGTATCGATCATCCCGATCGCCTCCATCAGCGCGTACATGGTGGTGGGGCCCACGAAAGCGAAGCCCTTCTTCCTCAGGGCTTTGGACAGAGCAATCGACTCCGGCGATTGGGTAGCGACGTCGGCAAACGTACGCGGTTCCGGCGTCGACTCCGGTTGGAACGACCACACGAAGTCCACCAATCCGCCTTCGCTCCGCAATGCGATCGTGGCTTTGGCGTTGGTGATGGTTGCGCGGATCTTGAGGCGGTTGCGCACAATTCCCGAATCCTGCATCAGCCGTTCGACGTCCGCCTCCGTGAAAGCCGCGACGCTTTCAGGGTGGAAGTCCAGGAAAGCGGACCGGAACGCGTCGCGCTTGCGCAAGATGGTGGCCCAGGACAAGCCCGCTTGGAATCCCTCGAGGCTGATGCGCTCATACAAGCCCCGTTCGTCCCGTACAGGCATGCCCCACTCGTGGTCGTAGTACTCGCGCATGAGCGGGTCAACGGATGCCCAGGGCGGACGCGCAAGGCCGTCGTCGCCGATGATGGTGCCGTTCTCGGGCGGGTTCATAGGTGTTCCTCCACAGGGAGCCGGGCAGAAGCTGTTGTTGACATTGTGCCCCGGTGCTACGACATTCCAGTGACGCGCATGGTGATGTTGATCCGCCCCCTCGGCAGCCCGTAGCCTTCAGGAGCCGTTCCGGGGAGCACTTTGGTGATGCCGTGGTACGCAAAACGGGATGCGCCTCCGAAGACGAACAGGTCCCCTGAAGACAGTTCGACGTCGGTATACGGCTTGGTGCGCGTCTCCGTGTTTCCGAAGCGGAAGACGCAACTGTCTCCGATGCTGAGCGACACCACAGGGGCCCGGGACTTTTCGTCCCTGTCCTGGTGCATCCCCATCTTGGCGGCTTCGTCGTAGAAATTCACCAGCGCAGTGTCCGGCGTGTAGCCGGCGGCTTCGGTGGCGTCACCGTAGGCCTCGAACAGTGCTTTGCGGCCCAGCCGAACCATCCAGTCAGGAAAGTCGAGCACCCGCCGCCCATTGACGTCAAAGGCCTCGCGCGTGTACCTATAGGGCTGCCAGTGCCAGCCAAGGCACACTGTCCGGACGGACATCGGGTGCCCGCCCGGAAGGACGGCGGCGCGCAAGGGGACGGGACCGCGTGTCCACTCTTCGAAACGGGCCGCGATCCACTGCTGCTGCTCAAGGCTTAACCAGCCCGGAACATGCACCGCGCCGGGCGCGATCTCCCGTGGACCGGCGTCGGGCGCGTCCGGCAACTCAAGCGGAAACAGCGGTTCCGTCCACCCTGAGTTCATGCTGCCTCGAGAGACAACAAGGTTCGTTTGGCTTCCGTGCCGCCGAGGTAGTTGCCAAACGATCCATCGGATTTCACCACCCGGTGGCAAGGAACAATCACCGGCAGTGGGTTGGTGGCGCAAGCAGTGCCGACGGCGCGCACGGCTCGAGGGCTTCCAGCCGCCAAGGCCACTTGCGCGTAGCTTTCCGTGTGGCCGTAGGCGATCTGCGGCAAATGTTCCAGGACGCTGAGTCGGAACCCGCGCGAAAGGCTGAAATCCAGGGGCAGGTCGAACCGGTGCCGGGTCCCGGAAAAGTATTCGTCCAGTTCGCGGGCCGCGGGATCGAGGCGGCTCGTTGAGAAGAGGATCCGCGGACTGAGCTTTTCCGCGAGCAGCTGCAATACGGCGTCGTGGTTTTCCACTTCGAATGCCACGCGCACCATGCCGCGTTCCGTGGCCGCAAGCAGCAGTTTGCCTATCGGGGAATCCACCGTGCGGTAGGCAATATCGAGGGTGTGCTGCTCCGCGGCCGCCGTTGCGAGGCGGTCGTGGAGCCGCTGCATGACAGCCGGTTCCACGGAGTCGAGGGGTGCGAGGAGTTCGGAGACGTCCGGTTCGTGGTGGTCGATGGTCATCGGGTTTCTTCTTTCACGTAGCTCAAGGAGCTGTCGAGGAGAATGGTGCGCAGCGCCTTGACGCCGTCGGCTCCCGCGCGACGCGCGGCGTCGGGGGTCCCGCCGAGAAGCCCGGCGACGTCCTTGTAGGGGAGCCCGGCGAGGTAGTGGTAAGCCACCGCCTGGCGCTGCTTCGGCGGAAGCTGCCCGACGGCGTCCAGCACCTCCCGGTGACCGTCGCCGGGGATTCCGATTCCGGAAGGCCGCACAGGCAGTTCGTCCACGGGAAGCGGCTGGCGGCTCCTGGCGCGGACAATGTCGATGGATTTGCGGTGGGCGATGGTGACGAGCCAGGCCTGGACGTTGGCACCGGCCGGAAGTTCGGGGTAGGCGTTCAGGGCGGAGAGGAAAGTCTCGGACCAGCCGTCTTCCGCGTCGTGGGCCCCGAGAACCGCGCGGCACACGCGCAGGACCGTGGGTCCGTGCTCCCGGACGACCAGCTCGAACGGCTTCTTGGGCTCCATTAGAAGAGCTTGCTTTCCTTCGCCGCCGCTGGTTCTTCGAGTTCCAGGAGGAATCGCTTGTTATCGAGGCCGCCGGCGTATCCGGTGAGCTTCCCGTCGCGCCCCACAACCCGATGGCACGGGATGATGATACTCAGTGGATTGCGGCCAACTGCCGAGCCGACGGCCTGGGAAAGGTTGCGATCGCCCAGTTCGGTAGCCAGTTCTCCGTAGCTGACGGTTTCCCCGTACGGAATTTCTTTCAGTCTTGCCCAGACCCGCTGCTGGAACGGATTCCCTGAAGCTTTGAAAGGGACGTCGAACACCTTTCGCTCGCCAGCCAGGTATTCGCCGAGTTCAATGGCAGTTTGCTGGAACAAGGGATCCTCGGCGGTGACGGCTTCACCGAAGAATTCCGAAGGTGGCATATGCCAATGGCCCTCGAAGAAAATGCCCGTGAGAAGCTCCTCCCGGGCAGTCAGCGTGAGCCGGCCCAGCGGGGAATCAATGGTTGTGTGCCTGGTGGTCATGTCTAGTAGACGCTGCAGGCGGCCGAAATGTGAGGTCGCCGCTCAGGAGCGCCAGCGGGTAGTCATAAGGAAGCCGATAATCGCGATGCCGAAGCCTGCCACGATGTTCCAGGACGCCCATGCGGGCACGGGTAGCTGGCCGCTCGTGATGTAGAACGTGATGATCCACAGCAGGCCGATGATCATGAGACCGAACATGACTGGCTTGTACCAGATGGGGTTCGGCTTGTACTGCTGTGCGGTGGCCGCTTCGGTGGGGCGGGCGGCCCTCTTGCGGGGCTTGGACTCGGGCACGGATCCTCCTTGGCCGGCTGAATGAAAGGCCACGCGCCAGCTTGATATCCTGCAGGAAGGAAAATTCCAGCGGTCAACGCGCGCGCGGCAATTCCGGGGTTCGTTCTAGCAGTCAAGTCTAGCCGGATTTCGGAGACTGCTCGTCGTCGGGCATCCGCGCCTGTAAAGAGGAGATCCAGTGGCGCAGCAGCAGACGCAGCAAGCCGCTGCCGTGCCGGACGACGGCACAGGAACCGGCGCGGAGGGTCCCCGCCGGCCGCGCTCAACGAGGCGCAAGGGGCGGCCCAGCACGGGCGACATAGTGCGCAAGGTCGTCCAGATCGTGGGCGAGCTGCTCCTCACCGCGGGACTCATCCTGTTGCTCTTCGTGGCCTGGGAGCTGTGGTGGACCAACGTCGAAGCCGATGCCAAGCAAAGCCAGGCCGTCCAGGGTTTTGCGAAGAGTTTTGCGGGACCCGTGGCGCCGGTTGCCCCTGCCAACCCTGCTGCACCGCCCGACTACGGGAAGCCCGTGGTTGCCGAGGCTCCCGAGCACGGCGGCATGATCGGCATCATGTACATTCCGCGGTTCGGCCCGGACTATTCGCGGCCCATCATCGAGGGAACCGGCTCAGACATTCTGGACACGCTGGGCCTCGGCCACTACGGGACCACCAGCATGCCCGGAGCCCCGGGCAACTTCGCCGTCGCGGGACACCGCCAGACCCATGGCGCAGTGCTGGACAACATCCATCTCCTGGTACCGGGCGACAAGATATATGTGCAGACCAAAGACGGTTACTACACGTACGTTTTCCGTAACAACCAGATCGTGCTGCCTTCGCGGACGGACGTCCTCCTTCCGGTCCCCACACAGCCCGGCGCGACGCCTACCGAAAGCTACCTGACCATGACCAGCTGCAATCCGCGCTTCGGTGCGGAAGAACGCATCATCGCGTACTCCTTGCTGGAAAGCTGGCAACCCGCCTCCGCCGGCCCACCGCAGGAGATCGCCAAGCAAGTCGCCCAGACGCGCGGGAAGGGTTAAGCCATGTACGGATGGATTTTTCGCCACCTTCCGGGACCCCTTTGGGTGCGTATCCTGACATCAGCGGCCCTCGTGGCATGCGCGCTTGTCCTGATGGTCCAGTTCCTCTTCCCCTGGATGTCACAGTTCACTACCTTCACCGACTCAACGATTGGTTCAGCACAGCAGCCATGAGCACAACAAAAATCCTCGTCGTGGACAACTACGACAGCTTCGTCTACACCCTGGTCGGCTACTTGCAGGAACTCGGTGCGGAAACCACAGTGGTCCGGAACGACGACGTCACCCTCGCCGAGGCGATCGAACTGGCGGACGCGCGCGACGGCGTGCTGATCTCCCCCGGCCCCGGCACCCCAGCCGAAGCCGGCGTCTGCATTGAGCTGATCAAGTGGTGCGGAGACAACAACAAGCCGATGTTCGGGGTCTGCCTCGGACACCAGGCGCTGGCCGAAGCCTACGGTGGGACTGTCACGCACGCACCAGAGCTGATGCACGGCAAGACATCACCTGTGCAGCATGACGGCAAGAGCGTTTTCGCCGGTCTGCCCTCGCCGGTGACGGCCACCCGCTACCACTCCCTGGCGGCTGTCCGGGAAAGCATTCCCGACGTTCTGGAAATCACGGCCGAAACCGCCAGCGGGGTTGTCATGGGCCTGCAGCACCGTACGGCTCCGCTGTGCGGCGTGCAGTTCCACCCGGAATCGGTGCTCACCGAAGGTGGCTACCTCATGCTCGGCAACTGGCTTGAATCACTCGGGATGTCCGGGGCGGCCGCCCGTGCAGCCACCCTGAGCCCCCTGATCCAGCGCTAGCCGCCTAATCCGCCCAAGCCTCCGCCGCCCTTGGTATCGCTCGGAGACGGCGTAGGCGTCGGAGTGGGACTCGGTGACGGGACGGGAGCCTTCGCGACAATCACGCTGATGGTCTTGCCCTGCTCCACGAGGGAATTGAAAGCATCGCCCTGGCTCGTCACCTTGCCTGGGGTTACTTGCGAATTCTCCTGTTCGGTGACCGCGATGGCCAGACCGTTCGTTTTGAGCAGCGCTTCGGCATCGGCCTCGCTCAAACCAACGAGTTGAGGCACGGATACCTTGCCCGTGGACACCACCAAGTCAACCGTGCTGCCCACCCCAACCACAGCCCCGGAAGCCGGTTTGGTGCTGATGACGGAGCCCGCGGGAACCGTCGCACTATTGGCCAAGGTACTTGACCCGCCTACGAGGCCGGCCTGACGCAGGAGGTCGCGGGCCGCGGCTTCGGTGAGGCCGCTCAGGCCTGCCGGGACAGTCGCCGAGAGCGGCCCGTCTGAAACGTTCAGCATGACTTGCGATTTCGGCGCCACTTGGGACCCCACGCCGGGGTCGGTGCTGATCACCGCCCCCTTGGGGACCTTGTCATCCGGGACATGGTGCGACTCCGGGCTGAGATTGGCGCCGTAAAGCGTCTGCAATGCCGTGGCCTCGCTCATACCGACGACCTGCGGTACCGCGATCAACGCGGGCGGAGCCGGCTTCTGGTTCACCGTGCTGTAGACCCAGAATCCGCCGCCGGCCAAGACCAGCAGCACCAAAATAACCACCACCGCGGTCCACGCACGACGGCGGGACTTCTGCCGGGCGGTCCGCTCGCGTTCAGGGGCGAAACCAAGCGGCATGGCGCCGTCGTGGTCTGCTTCAGGTTCCGGTTCGCCGGCCTGGAGGGCCAGCATGTCCTGGTCGCCGGCGGCCTGGCCGTTGCCCGATCCTAGGCTCAGAGTGCTGTCCAGGAATTCGGCGCCCGTCAGGCCGCGCACCAAGCCACGTTCGGGAATCTGCTGTGTCGACGGCACCACGTCCTGGACGTCCGTGGGCGTTCCGGAAGCAAGGGCCGGGACTGCGATGCCGTTCTTGGCCGCGCGCAAGGCACGCCGGAAGGCGGCCGCATCCTGGAAACGATCGGCGCGATTCTTCTGCAGGCCCTTGGCCAGGACACTGTCCAGTGCCTCCGAAACGGCCGGATTGAAGGTGCTGGCGGGCTCCGGGATCTCGCGGACGTGCTGGTAGGCCACCGAGACAGGGCTGTCGCCCGTGAACGGGGGGCGGGACGTCAGCATTTCAAACAGGAGGCAGGCCGCAGAGTACAGATCGCTGCGGGCATCCACGGTCTCGCCGAGGGCCTGCTCGGGCGACAGGTACTGGGCAGTACCAACGACGGCCTGCGTCTGGGTCATGGTTGCCGCGGAATCGGCCATCGCCCGGGCGATTCCGAAGTCCATGACCTTCACATCGTTTGACTCCCCGGTCACCATGACGTTGGCCGGCTTGATGTCGCGATGCACGATCCCGGCCTTGTGGCTGTACTCCAGCGCGGCAAGGACGCCAAGGATGAACTCGATGGCTTGATCGATGTCCAGTTCCTTGGCACGGATCAGGTCGCGGACAGTCCGGCCGGACACGTATTCCATCACGATGTAAGGGACGCGGACGTCCTCGCCCGGTCCACCGGACACCGTGTACTCGCCGGTGTCATAGATGGCAACGATCGAGGAATGGTTCAGGGCCGCCACCGCCTGTGCCTCGCGCTTGAAGCGGGCATGGAACTGCGGATCGCGGGCAAGATCGGCACGGAGCAGCTTCACCGCTACGGTTCGTCCGAGCACCGTGTCGATGCCCTTGTAGACATCGGCCATGCCGCCACGACCGAGCAATTCACCGAGTTCGTACCGCCCGTTGAGGACGCGCTGGGATGTCATTGGAGTGCTGTCCTCTCTGTGGGCGGGGGTGGAGCGTCCGGTTGGCATGGTGTCCTACGGGGTGGTCTTAGGAGAAGCAGACGGGTTCGTGGTCGACTTGGACAGGTGATAGGTCACGACAGACCCGGCGGGGATCTTCTGCCCGGCCGCAGGATCGGAACTGACGAATGTTCCCGGCGCCTGGCCCGTTGCTCCGTCAACGGGGGCTCCGGTTACCCAGCGCAGGCCCGCACCTTCGATGGCAGCCTGCACTTGTGATTCAGTGGCTCCCTTGCCGATGGTCGGCACTGTGACCATCTGCGGTCCCTTGGAGTAGCTCACGGTGATGGTCGATCCCTTGGCCACGGGGCCCGAAGGATTGATGTCGATGACAGTCCCGGGCGTGGATGGATCGAAGACCTGGACACCGCTGACCACGAGGCCGAGTGCATTGAGGTCCGAGCGCACCTTGTCGTACGGCTGTCCCTTGTACTGCTCCGGGATCAGGTTGATGGTCTCCGGGGTGGGCGTAGGGGTGGCCGAGGTCTCCGTGGGGCTCGGACTTGCCGAGGTTGGCGGCGCGCTCGAGACCTGGGACGGAGAAGTGCTGCTCGCCGGCGCTGGACTGCTGGGTGAGAACAGCCCGGACTGGGTCAGGATCGCCCCCACGACGGCGAGCAGCACGAGCACGATCAGCGCAATGAGCGGCCATCTCCACGGGCTGCGTTTCTTCCGCTGCGGCTCCTCCTGGTACTCCTCTTCTTCATGGATGTACTGGTTGTGCTCGTCGGCCTGATCCAAACTGCGTTCGGCGGCCAGGGCATTGGCACGGGACAGCGGATTTCCACCCTCGGCTGCGGCCCCTACAGCAGCGGCTCCCGCAGCGGCGGCGCCGATCACCGGGAGCGCCGACGTCGACGTCGACCGTGCTTCCCTGCCGTACGGCGAGGTGACAATGCCAGTGGGCGCGGTGGCAATGTCCGTAGGCGCAGTGATGGGGCCCGTGGTGGATTCGAACAGCAACATCCCTGGCACGGCCGCGTGTGCCGTCGCGATATCGCCGGCGCGGATCGCTTCCGCGGCTTCAGCCAGCTTGATGGCACTTGCAGGACGGTTCTTCGGATCCTTGGCCAGCATGGACATCAGCAGGGCGCGTATCGGGGTGGGCAGGGTTTCAGGCAGCGGCGGCGGGGCGTCGTTGACCTGGGCCAGCGCAATGGCGATCTGGGATTCACCGGAGAACGGACGATGCCCTGTAAGGCACTCGTAGCCGATAATCCCCAGGGAATATATGTCCGAGGCGCCTGTGGCCGTTTGTCCCGTGGCCTGCTCCGGAGCCAGGTACTGGGCCGTGCCCATGACCTGGCCGGTCTGCGTGAGCGGAACTTGGTCCGCGAGGCGGGCGATACCGAAGTCGGTGATCTTGACACGGAAGTCCGGCGTGATCAGGAGGTTGCCCGGTTTGATGTCCCGGTGCACCAGGCCCTGGGCATGCGCGGGGGCCAGCGCCCGGGCGGTCTGGGAAATGATGGACAGGGTGCGGTCCGGGGAAAGGACCTGCTCGTGTTCCAGGATGCTGCTCAGCGGCTGGCCCGGCACCAATTCCATGACCAGGTAGGCGGAGCCGTCTTCCTCTCCGTAGTCGAAGACGTTGGCGATTCCCACGTGATTAAGCAACGCGGTGTGGCGGGCTTCGGCGCGGAACCGCTGGAGGAACCCGGGGTCACCCGTGTATTCCTCTTTGAGTACCTTGATGGCGACGATCCGGCCAAGGATCTGGTCCTTGGCCCTCCAGACCTCTCCCATGCCGCCAATCGCAATGCGACTGGTCAGCTGGAACCTGCCGCCGAGGGTGATTCCTGACGTAGGCCTCATTTGTTCAACACCGCCTCAAAAATCTTCTTCGCGTTCGGACTGGTTAGCTTTGCGCCGGTAGACACATCAACGCCTTCCATGACAATGGTGACGGCTACCTGCGGGTCGTTGGCCGGGGCGAACCCGGTAAACCATGAGTTGTTCAAACCTGAATCGCCGAGTTGCGCCGTGCCGGTCTTGCCTGCCACCTGGACTCCCGGTACCGCGGCGCCGCTCGCAATGCCTTTGGAGACGACGTCGGTCATCCATTGTGTGATCTGGCTGGCGATATCAGGCGTGGTGGAAGTACGCAGTGCCTCGGCCTTGGGCTCGCTGATGACACGCAGGTCAGGTGCCCGCACAGTCTTGATGATGTTCGGCTTCATCTGGACGCCCTTATTGGCAATAGCGGCGGTCATCATGGCGATTTGCAGCGGAGTGGCCCTGACATCACGCTGCCCGACGGCGGACTGGGCCAGCGCTGCCTGGTCCAGATTCTTGGGGAAGATACTGACCGCGGACTGAAGCTTGAGCTGGTCCCCGAAATCCTGTCCGAAGCCAAACTTGCTGGCCTGGTCCGCGATGGCCTGCTGGCCCAGGTCCAGGGCGATGCTGGCGAAGGGCGTGTTGCACGACTGCTCCAAGGCAAAAGGGAAATCGGCAGTGTTGCGGGTTGAGCAGTTGCCGCCGGCATAGTTGGGCAGCGAGGCGCTCGAACCGGGCAAGGGCAGGCTGTCCGGGTTCGGCAAGACACTGTCCTTGTTGTACTTCCCGGAGCTCAAGGCAGCCGCGGTATCGACGAGCTTGAACACGGAACCGGGCGCCAACAGCTCGCCGGTGGGTCCGCTCACGGACTGGTTGAGGTTGATGCCGGGGACCTGGTTGATTTGGTCGTAACCGGCCTTTTCCTTGGCGGGATCATGCGTGGCGATCAGGTTGGGATTATAGGACGGCTTGGAGACCATCGCCATGATAGCGCCCGTCTTCGGGTTAGTGACGACAATCGAGCCACGCTGACCGTCAGGAATGAGGTCGTAGGCGAGCTTCTGGATCACGGGATCGAGGGTCAGTTCCACCGAGGCGCCCTTCGGCTGGCTGCCGAGGAAAATCTGGCTCACACGGTCCAGGAAGAGTTGGTCGGAGCTGCCGGCCAACTCATCCCGGAGCTGCTGCTCAAGCCCGGTGGATCCATAGGTCCTGGAGAAGTAGCCCGTGATCCCCGCATAGAGCTCCGGCTGGGCATAACTGCGCTGGTACTTGCAGGTTTCGTCTCCGGCAACGGATTCGGCAATTGGCTTGCCGCCCACGATGATGGCACCGCGGTCGTTGCAGTAGTTCGCCAGGACGGCGCGCTGGTTCCACGGATTGTCATTGAGGTCGCCGGCGCCGATGACCTGGACGTAGCTGATCGCGCCAAAGAGTAGGGCGAACATGGCAACTGCTGCCATCCACGAATTGCGTATGGAATGGTTCATGAGGTCTGCACCGCCTCTGTGGGGGCATGGGTAATGGGCGTAGTGTCCACCGGGCCGCGCGCGGTGTTCGAGATCATGAGCAGCAAGCCCACGATGATCCAGTTGGCAAGCAAGGAAGAACCGCCTGCCGCAAGGAACGGAGTGGTGAGCCCCGTCAACGGGATCAGCCGCGTGACGCCGCCGATCACCACGAAGCACTGCAACGCTATGGCAAAGGAAAGGCCACAAGCCAAGAGCTTGCCGAACGCGTCCCGCGCGCCAAGAGCCGCCCGGAACCCGCGGGTGAAAAGCAGCATGTAGAGCATCACGACGGCAAAGAGACCGATCAGTCCCAGTTCCTCACCGATGAGGGCTACGATCATGTCGCTGTTGGCGAACGGCACCAGATCCGGCCTGCCTTGTCCGAGCCCTGTGCCTCCGAGGCCGCCGTCGGCCATGCCGAAGAGGCCCTGGACGATCTGTCCGCTGCCGCCCGGGGACCGGTCGAAGACTTCCGGGGTGAAGGCGTTCCACCAACTGTCCAGGCGGAATGCGACGTGCGAGAAGAACCTGGACGCCAGGAATCCGCCACCAAGGATCAGTATGACGCCGATGACCACCCAGCTGATTCGGCTTGTTGCGACGTAAATGATCACGATGAACAAGCCGAAGAAAAGGATCGAGGTGCCAAGGTCCCGCTGGAACACGAGGATGCCGATGCTCACGAGCCAAGCGGTGATCATGGGGCCAAGATCCTTGAAGCGCGGCAATTGCATGGGGCCGATTTTGCGGCCGGCAAGCAGGATGAGGTCCCGGTTGGAGGAAAGATAACCTGCGAAGAATATAGCCAGGGTGATCTTGGCGATTTCCCCTGGCTGGAAAGTCATGGGACCGATCCGGATCCAGACGCTGGCACCTAGCACCTCGCCGGCGGAGATACCGGGAACGATCGGCAGTACAAGGAGGACTGCGCTGGCCGCCAGCGAGATAAAAGTGAAGCGGCGAAGGAGGCGGTGGTCCTTGAGGAACCAGATCACGACAATTGAGACGGCCATGGCCAGGAGGGTCCAGCGCAACTGGTTATTACCCGTATCCTCGCCTGGCTGGTCCATGCGATGGATGAGGGCCAGTCCCAAGCCGTTGAGGGCAACGACGATCGGAAGGATGATCGGATCGGCATATTTTGCGCGGAACCTGAGGATCATGTGGAAAGCGAATGCCGCCACGATCAAGAGACTCGACTGGAACCAGAAATCGCCGTCGAAAGCGGCCGGACTATTGAGCCCGACCATGGCGCTGGCGCCGATTCCCACGGCAAGGGCAAGGACCAGCAGGACGAGCTCGACGTTCCGGCGCGGCTTGGGTGTGGTTATGGCCAGAATCATGGGGACACCGCGCACGTAGGGACCGCCGTTGACGTGGGTGACGATGTTGGCGGGTTCGAAGGGCTCGGGCTTGCCGTGGGGGTGGGGCTTGCCGTCGGCTTGGCTGAGCCTGTGGGGCAATTTGCCGGCAGCCCGGTGGTGCCGTTCTCCTGCAGGCTTTTCACGATCTGCTGGGCATCGGCGAGATCCCGTGCCGGAACGGTCTGGCGAAGGGTTTGTTGCGTGTATTGAGGCAAAGAGTCCATGCGGATGTTCGTCGTGGCCTCTACCTTCGAGAGCTGGAACGGGCCAAGGCTCTGGGAAATGCCGTTGAAAATTGCGACGTGCTGGTCGAACTCACCGACGTAGTAGCGTGTCTGGGTCCACGCATAGCCGAGCCACAGCCCGGCAACCACGAAAATGGCCAGGACGGCAGCAATGGCCGGCGTCAACCAGCGCCGCTTCCGCGCGACAAGCGGTTGTGTATCCTGGCGGTCCTGTTCAGCCTTGTGGGTCAGCACCGTGGCAGCCCGGCGCGCAACGCTGCGTCCGGCTATGGTCGGGATCGAACCCGTATCGGCCGCGGTCGCGGCCGCACCGACCAGTTCGTGCGGACGGCTTGCGAGCTCTTCGCGAAGGATCTCCGCCGACAAGTGCTCGCCAAGGTGCGGGTCCGTCGCCGTCGGAGGCTCAGTAGTCGCGGCGGGTTTTCCAGGACCCGCCGCTGCGGGCTCGGTGGCGGCAGTGGGTCTTGCCGCGGCGGCGGAAGGCCCGGCGTCGGACGGTGTTTCCGGCCGCGTGACCCGGCCCGCTGTGGGGCCGTTGGATCCGGACTCTTTGGCCGGGGCGTTCGCATCGCTGCCGTGATCGTCCGTGCCCGGCGCGGCCGTTCCCGCCTCGGCCGCTTTCGGCAGCGCTGGCGCTTCCTGGACGACGTCGACGGCGGCCGTGCTGAGGTTGTCGCCGGTATCTTCGACGATTTCCAACAGCACCACGGTGACGTTATCCGGAGCGCCGTTGGCGAGCGTGAGCTCAACGAGGAGCTCTGCGCATTCGGCAAGGTCCTTGGTTTCGCGGACTACTTGCTCAACGACCGCCCCTTGGACGTAGTTCAGGCCATCGGAGCAGAGGAGCCAGCGTTCGCCCAGTTCGACGTCGAGCTCGTCCAGGTCCAGTTCGGGGCTGGCGTCCACGTCGCCCAGAACGCGCATGAGGACGTTCTTGTGCGGATGGGTTTCGGCTTCTTCCGGGCGCAGCCGGCCTTCATCGATCAGCCTCTGGACGAAAGTGTGGTCCACGCTGATTTGCTCGAATTTGCCATTGCGCAGGCGGTAGGCGCGGGAATCGCCGATGTGCGCGAAGTGCAGCCGCCTGCCTTCGAGCAGCAGGGCCGTGACCGTGGTGCCCATGCCTGCGAGCTTCGGGTCTACGTGGACGAGCTCGGAGAGGAGGGAATTGGCGGTCTGGATTTCGTCTGCCAGGACTGTTTCCGCGCCGTCCGGGTAGGAATCGTGATCGAGGTGGATCATGTCCAGCACGGTGGAGGCTGAGGCGACGTCCCCGCCCGCGTGCCCGCCCATGCCGTCCGCGACGACGGCAAGGTGCCGGCCGGCATACGCGGAGTCGTCGTTCTTCGAGCGGACACGCCCGACGTCGGACCGCGCCGCGTAACGCATGATGAGGGGGAGTTCCGGAGGCAGGGCCTTGCCCTCGGAAGCCTGGGGGGAAGCCATGGGCTACGCCCTCAATTCGATGACCGTCTTGCCGATCCTCACGGGGACACCAAGCTCCACCGGCAGGGCGCGGGTCAACTGCTGATCGGCGAGGTAGGTGCCGTTGGTGGAGCCAAGATCTTCGATGAACCATCGGCTGCCCTGGGGGAACAAGCGCGCGTGCCTGCCTGAAGCATAATCATCCTCGAGGACCAACGTGGCCTCTTGTGCGCGGCCCAGCAGAATGGGGCTCGCGGCCAAAGGAAGCGTGGTCCCCTTGAGCGGTCCTTCGACGACGACGAGCTGGTGCGCCTGCTGCTTCACGGGCTGGGGTGGCGCGGGGGCGAGTTCCGGATGCTTGCGTACTTCGCGCGCCGTCGGAGTTCCCATGGCTGCTTTGCGACCGACCACCAGATCGCGACGCATGGTCGAGACGATGCTGAAGATCAGTATCCACAGCAACAGCAGGAAGCCAAAGCGGAGCGCGGTGATGGTCAGTTCGCTGATGTCGCTCACGGGCGCCCACCAGAGGGCTGGGGGAGAAGTCTGAAGATGATCTTGGTCCGTCCCATGGTGATGGTGGATCCGTCAGTAAGTTCCACACTGCCGTCCACTTTGTGGCCGTTGACGTAGCTTCCGTTAGTGGAACCGAGGTCGACGGCGCGGATGACTCCGTCCGCCGTCTGGATTTCCAAGTGCTTGCGAGAGACGCCGGTATCGTCCACCAGGATGTCGGCCTCGGATGACCTGCCCAGCACGATGGAAGGCGCGTTGAGGGAATAGCGTTGTCCGCCAATGTCCAGGACTGGCTGGAGCCGTGTGGGCTCGCGGCTCGGTGCGGCGGGGACAACGGGCCGAGGAGCCGCAGGCGCGGCAGCCCCGTCGGATTTCTCCGTGCGGGACGTGATTTCGAAATGGCCTTCGCGCTGGGCATCGTCGTGACGGAAGGAGATCCGTACCGGACCCTGCAGGATATAACCCTGGCTGCGCACGTGCTGGATGACGACGTCGCACAATTCTTCGGCCAGGGGAGTTCCCCAGTCTTGGGCGCGCGCGAAGTCTTCATCGCTCAAGAGCACATCGAAGACGTTGGGTGCCAAGGTACGGCCGGCCGAAATAGTGATGGACTTGTTGTCCAGTTCACGGCGAAGCTTACTGGCTATCTCCACCGGCTCCACCCGTGCCCGCGACCCTGTAGAGAAGACGCCGCGGACGGCCTTTTCGATGCCACGCTCAACCCTGTCAAGCAAGCCCATGGTCCTTCTCCTTCCGTTTCGTTGACCCTGCAGTATCAGTAGCCAAGACGAATCCCCGCAGTGGCTGGAGCGCACGCGAGAAGCCTGTCTTCAACCCCGATACTACTGGGCAAGACTGTGAATGGCCTTATTCCACAACGGCTGGAACGCCGGAAAAGTTCGCCGGCCTGCATCATTTCGGGACGCTTCTCGCGTGATTTCCGCATCATACGGGGGACCGGCAATCCATGGCGCCCCGGGGTTTTACGGCCCCGTCCTTGGTCGATTGGTGTTTTCAACAGGTTGTCCGTTATGCTTGATCTCGCTGCTTTCGCAGGGGTGAGGCCGGGGGAACCTGGTACGGTCCGGGCGAAAGAAGTTGCGCGCGAGTGGCGGAACGGCAGACGCGCTGGCTTCAGGTGCCAGTATCCGAAAGGGTGTGGGGGTTCAAATCCCCCCTCGCGCACGCAATTCAAGGAACCCCGGTCTCTGACCGGGGTTCCTTTGTTTAACACCCAACTAGCTCGCATTTGTTGTCGCTATGACGGCTCATAACGACAACAAATGCGAGTCAGTTGGGCTGGGTCCGGAGCGCCCCGAGCCCGGTGATCAGTGCATCCAAGCCCATGCTGAACGCGAGATCGGACGGGTAGTTGTTCCGTTCGGGTCCCAGGCTGCGGACCGCCGAAGTAAAGTGCGGCGTGGAGTCGGCCAGGCGGCCGGAATCGAAAATGTCCGCCGGCGCGTTCGCGTCGAAAGCGGCGCCGAAAATGTAGGCCTCGAGGGCCACGATGCTCGGGATGATCTGCTTCTCGGGGAAACCCGCACGGAGGAATCCCTCCGTGACGGCTTCGTACATGGCGAGCGTCTGTGGGGCGTCCGTCACGGGAAGGACCGCGATCACCGAGATCAGCGGGGTGTGCCTTGCGAAGATGCCGCGGTAGGAATATGCCCATTGCCGGACGGCCTCCTCCCAGGGGAGCTTGCTGAAACCGCCGAAGTCGACCTTGGACATCAGATCCTCTTCCACGAGCTTGAGGACTTCATCCTTGGAGGACACGTGGTTGTAAAGGGCCGACGGCGCCACACCCAGGGAGCGCGCGAGTGCGGCCATCGTGAGCCCGTCGTAGCCCTTCTTGCTGATCAATTCCAGCGCCGCTGCAGTGATGCCGTCCTGGTCCAGGACCGCCGCCATTGGCCGGCCTGCCCTGCGACGCGCTTTAGTCTCGCCGGGAGCGGGGGTGGGTTCAGGCATCGCTGACCTTTCTGGAGGCTGTGTCAAAGCATTATTCCATTCGGGTCTTCACAGCCGGGGCCAAGACAGCTACAGTTGAGATAAATGAACGTCATTCATTTATTGGTCAGCCAACGGGGCCGGCCACAGAAAGGACATCATGTTGAATCTTGATCGCGACGTCGTAATTGTCGGTGCTGGTCCGTCGGGGTTGACGGCCGCCCGCGAATTGAAGAAGGCCGGACTCAGCGTTGCCGTGCTCGAAGCACGCGACCGCGTCGGTGGGCGCACGTGGACCGACACGATTGACGGAGCCATGCTGGAAATCGGCGGACAGTGGGTGTCGCCCGACCAGACCGCCCTCATGGGGCTACTCGATGAACTCGGCCTCAAGATGTACTCCCGCTACCGCGCCGGAGAATCTGTGTACTTGGCGCCGGACGGCAGCCGTACCCGCTATACCGGGGCTTCCTTCCCGGTGAGCGAAACCACCGCTTCCGAAATGGACAAGCTCACTGCCATCCTGGACGGCCTCGCCGCCGAGATCGGCCCGGAGGAGCCCTGGGCCCACCCCAAGTCCCGCGAACTGGACACCATCTCCTTCCACCACTGGCTGCGCCAGAATTCCACGGACGAGGAGGCCTGCAACAACATCGGGCTCTTCATCGCAGGCGGCATGCTGACCAAGCCGGCCCATGCTTTCTCCGCGCTGCAAGCGGTGCTGATGGCAGCTTCGGCAGGCTCCTTCTCCAACCTGACGGACGAAGACTTCATCCTGGACAAGCGGGTTATCGGCGGCATGCAGCAGGTCTCCCTGTTGATCGCCGCGGAACTGGGTGACGACGTCGTGCTTAACAGCCCGGTCCGAACCATCAATTGGGAGCCGGCCGGCGAAGGCCATCGCGTCACCGTTGAATCCGAGCGTGCAACAGTCAATGCACGATTCGTGATCATGGCTGTCCCGCCGAACCTGTACTCCCGCGTGTCCTTCAATCCGCCGCTGCCGCGCCGCCAGCACCAGATGCACCAGCACCAGTCCCTGGGCTTGGTCATCAAGGTCCACGCTGTCTACAGCACGCCGTTCTGGCGCGAAGACGGACTGTCCGGCACTGGCTTCGGCGCCGACGCCCTGGTCCAGGAGGTCTACGACAACACCAACCACGGAGACACCCGCGGGACCCTGGTGGGCTTCATCTCGGACGAGAAGGCAGACGCCGTCTTCGAGCTCAGCGCCGAGGACCGCAAGAAGAAGGTCCTTGAGTCCATCGCGAGCTTCCTGGGCGAAAAGGCCCTGGATGCCGAGGTCTACTACGAATCCGACTGGGGTTCCGAGGAATGGACCCGTGGCGCATACGCGTCCAGCTACGACCTGGGTGGTCTGCACCGCTACGGCAAGGACCAGCACGCCAACGTAGGACCCATCTACTGGTCCTCCTCCGATTTGGCTGCGGAAGGCTACCAGCACGTGGACGGAGCAGTCCGGATGGGCCAGGCAACGGCCGCCCGGATCGTCACCGCCAACAACCGCGTCGCTGCGGTACCGGTGGCCTAGAAAAGGTACTAATCCACACGTGAGGTCTCGGCTCTTTCACTCGGCGAAAGAGCCGAGACCTCACTTTTGGAATCCGGGCGGCTGGTCCCACCAGCAGGATTGTTGAACAATCTTGGCGCTTCAGGCATGATGGTGAGGTATTCAACCTGAGACGGGGATCACAATGCCTTCTATTGACCTCAACAGCGACGTCGGAGAATCGTTCGGCAACTGGACCATGGGCGACGACGCTGCCGTCTTCCGCTACGCGTCGAGTGCCAATGTCGCCTGCGGATTCCACGCCGGAGATCCCAGCACCATCGCCGGCACGTGCCGCGAAGCCGTCGCCGCAGGAGTGACCATTGGTGCCCACGTGGGTTATCGGGACCTCGCGGGATTCGGCCGCCGCTTCTTGGACTGCTCCGCAACAGAACTGGCCGACGACGTTCTCTACCAACTCGGCGCGCTCCAGGCGTTGGCCCACGCGGCCGGCTCCGAGATCAAGTACGTCAAGCCGCACGGCGCCCTTTACAACACGATCGTCCACCACGAGGTTCACGCCCAGGCAGTGGTCGACGCCGTCCATGCCTTCAGTCCCGGACTCCCGCTCCTTCTCCTGCCGGGCTCCGTCGCGCTCGCCAAAGCCGAGGCGAAGGGGCTCCGCGGAGTAGTCGAGGCGTTCGCCGACCGGGCCTACAACGCGGACGGCACCCTCGTATCGCGCCGCGAAGAAGGCGCTGTGCTGCACGATCACGCTGCCATCACCGAGAACATGGTCCGCCTTGCAACCGAGGGCAAAATCGTGGCCCGCGACGGTTCCGTCCTGAACGTCCACGCCGAAAGCATCTGCGTCCACGGAGACACTCCCGGCGCCGTGGCCATGGCAGCCGCCGTCCGCGCGGGGCTCGAAGCCGCCGGCGTCACCGTACGGAGCTTCGCGTGAGCCTCACGGGAATACGCTGGGCAGGCCCGCGTGCGCTGCTGGTGGAACTTTCCGACCTCCCTTCCGTGCTCGCGTTTCATTCCCGTCTCTTGGCCGAGCCCCTGCCCGGCCAGCTCGATGCGGTCGCCGCGGCAGCCACCGTACTGCTTAAGTTCGGCACGCACGCCGAGGCACTCGCGGCTCGCACCGCCGTCGGGCATGTTGACCTGGGTGCCGTGCCACGCGACGTTTCCCGCGACGTCACCATCGAAGTGGTGTACGACGGCGAGGACCTCACCGAGGTGGGCATGCTCACCGGTCTGGGCCGGGACGGCGTCGTGGCCGCCCACACTGGACAGCTCTGGACCGCGGCTTTCGGCGGCTTCGCCCCGGGCTTCACGTATTTGCTCGGCGAGAACCACAGCCTCGACGTTCCGCGCCGCAGCTCGCCACGCACCGCCGTTCCGGCCGGTTCCGTCGCGCTCGGCGGGACGTTCTCCGCCGTCTACCCGCGGCAATCCCCGGGTGGTTGGCAACTGATCGGACGCACGACTGCGGTCCTCTGGGATCTTGAGCGGGAGTCACCGGCGCTGGTTCGACCGGGAGACAAGGTCCGGTATGTGGCCGTCCGCGAGGCCGTTGCCCTGACGTCAGCACTGCCCGCGGCCCGCGAAGTCACCGGTCCCGGCCTGGTGGTGGACTCACCCGGACTGCAATCGCTGGTCCAGGACCTTGGGCGACCCGGACTGGGGGATCTGGGAGTGTCGGCCGCGGGCGCCGTGGACCAGCAATCGGCCCGCCAGGCAAACCGTTTGGTGGGCAACCAACCCGGTGCCGCGGTTGTGGAAACGGTGCTGGGCGGACTCTCGGTTCAGGCCGTCGGCGACCAGGTGCTCGCTCTCGCCGGAGCGGTGGTCCCCTTGGAAATCCGCGATGCATCGGGGGCTCCAGCCCGCCGTGCCGCGATGTGCGCGCCCTTCGCTCTCCTCGACGGTGAAACCCTCAGCCTGGGGGAACCGACGCTCGGAGCCCGAAGCTACCTTGCCGTCCGCGGCGGGATTGATGTGCATCCGGTGCTCGGCAGCCGCTCGAGCGACTCGATGTCCGGAATCGGTCCCGCACCGTTGTCCGCGGGGACCCGCCTCCCCGTGGGAAAGGCGCCGCTGTTCCGGATGGTCGGCGCTCCCGAGGAATCCACGCTGCGGCTAGGAGTGGCGTCCGCGGAACTCCGCATCACCTTGGGCCCGCGGGACGACTGGTTCGTCGCAGGAGCCCTGGATGCGCTCACGGGGGAGGAATGGGTCACTACCGAGCAGTCCAACAGGATTGGTGTACGGCTCAGGCCTGGAAGCGACCGTGCACTCGAACGAAACCCCGACCGCGGCGCCGGCGAGCTCCCCAGCGAAGGTGCCGTTGCTGGCGCACTCCAAGTGCCACCCAGCGGACACCCCGTCCTTTTCCTGGCCGACCACCCGGTGACGGGCGGGTATCCGGTGATTGCCGTCGTCGTACCCGAAGACCTGCCGACCGCGGCGCAATTGCCGCCCGGCCACCGCGTGCGGTTCACGATCGTGGACCCCGCAACCCTTGAACCCCTTGAACCTGCCGCTACCGGCGCTGTCCCCGAAGGAACCAAGCCATGAAAAAAGTCCTGATCGCCAACCGCGGCGAGGTCGCCGTGCGCATTGCCCGCGCCTGCTCCGATGAGGGCCTGGAGTCTGTTGCCGTGTACTCGGACCCCGACGCCGATTCCCTCCACGTGCGGTTTGCCGACGAGGCCTACGCACTGGGCGGTTCCACCGGCGCCGAGACGTATCTGGACATCGCGAAGCTAATCGACGTCGCCCGCCGCGCCGGTGCCGACGCCGTACATCCCGGATACGGGTTCCTGTCCGAGAACGCCGACTTCGCGCAGGCCGTGATCGACGCGGGCCTCACATGGATCGGACCCGCGCCACAGTCCATACGGGAGCTGGGCAATAAGGTGACGGCTCGCGAGATCGCCGTCCGCGCCGGGGCTCCGCTCGTTCCGGGCAGCGATGGGCCTGTGGCAAACGCCGCTGAAGTACTTGCCTTCGCCTTGGAATACGGCATGCCCGTGGCAATCAAGGCTGCTTTCGGCGGGGGAGGCCGCGGGCTCAAGATTGCGCGGCGCCTGGAGGACATCGAGGACGCGTTCGAATCGGCCGTGCGTGAATCCAAGGCGGCCTTCGGACGCGACGAATGCTTCGTGGAACGCTTCCTGGACCAGCCACGGCACGTCGAGGCCCAGATCCTGGCGGATATGCACGGCAACCTTGTGGTCCTCGGAACCCGCGATTGCTCCCTGCAGCGTCGCAACCAGAAGCTCGTGGAAGAGGCCCCCGCACCCTTCCTGAGCCCTGAACAGCGCACCCTCATCCACGAATCGGCCAAGGCTATTTGCCGCGAGGCCGGATACTACGGTGCCGGAACCGTCGAATACCTCGTGGCTGTAGACGGCACCATCTCCTTCCTGGAGGTCAACACACGGCTGCAGGTGGAGCATCCCGTCACCGAAGAAACCTCCGGGGTGGACCTGGTCCGCGAACAATTCCGGATTGCCGCAGGCGGCACCCTCTCCCTCACGGAAGACCCTGAGCCCAACGGACACGCCTTCGAGTTCCGCCTCAACGCCGAGGATCCCGCGCGCGGCTTCCTGCCGGGCCCTGGCATGGTGGACGTCTTCGAAGCGCCCACGGGTCCAGGTATCCGCGTGGACTCGGGGGTTCGCTCGGGCTCAGTGGTTCCCGGAGAATACGACTCCCTCCTGGCCAAGCTGATCGTCCGGGGCGAGGACCGGCAGCAGGCCCTGCGCCGCGCAAGGGTTGCCCTGGACGAGATGCAGATCAAGGGTTTGCCCACCGTTCTGCCCTTCCACCGGGCCGTGGTCCGCCACGAGGCTTTCACCTCGGAGGACAAGCTCGGCGTGTACACCACGTGGATCGAGACTGAGTTCGCCGAAGAGCTGGCCGCGTCTCCGGAGA
Organism: Arthrobacter sp. GAS37; assembly: GCF_044908325.1. NCBI lineage: Bacteria > Bacillati > Actinomycetota > Actinomycetes > Micrococcales > Micrococcaceae > Arthrobacter > Arthrobacter sp. GAS37. Next base: position 36,875 of record NZ_JBIYDB010000010.1, on the reverse strand, counting down.
TCGCCCGCGTGGCCCCCGGCTCCGAACGCAGCACGTTCACGGTGGAGCTGGATGGCAAGGCAGTACAACTTGGCCTCCCCCTTCGCTTGTTCGAGGCGCTGATGAGCGGAGGCGGCGGTTCGGAGGCTGCTGTTTCGGCTCGGGTAGTGGCCGACGACGCCGGGCTGGCCTCGCCGATGTCCGGCTCGCTGGTGAAGTGGCTCGTTGAGGACGGTGCCGTCGTGGAAGTTGGACAGCCCGTGGCCGTACTGGAGGCCATGAAGATGGAAACCACCGTCCCTGCCCACCGTTCCGGCACCCTGGCGCGTGGTCCGCACGGGCCGGGCACCGCCGTCGGGCGCGGAGACGTGCTCGCGAGCATCGGCTGAGGTCCGCGGGTATCGCCGTTCGGTAGATTTGGGGCATGCCCATGAACGCTGCGCTTCAAGGAATCGCCGACGCCGGCCACGCCACCCACGCCCACACTGGAGCGTGGGTTGCCGCCCAGCTTCGCCAGCGCATCTCCGATGGCCTGTTGCCGCCAGGCACGAAGCTCTCCGAGCAGGCCTTGTCCGAGGCGCTTGGCGTTTCCAGGAACACCCTGCGGGAGGCGTTCACCGTGCTTGCGGGGGAATCCGTGGTCCAGCGCATCCCCAACCGCGGCGTGTTCGTGGCCGCCCCCGGAGCCGACGACGTCCGCGAAATCTACCGGGTGCGCCGCCTGATCGAGCCGGCGGCCGTGTTGTGGGGCGATGTCCCGGCCGGAGCCCTCGACGCCATGGACGTCATCGTCGACAAAGCCAGGGCTGCCCTCGCCGAGGGATCGGTGGCCGGCATGGCGGACGCCAACCAGGAGCTGCACAAGGCGTTGGTGTCGTTGTCCGGAAGCGCCTCCCTGGACGCATTGATGGAGAAAGTGCTGGCCGAGATGCGATTGGTCTTCCACGCGATGGCCACGACCCCCGACTTCCACGGACATTACGTGGAACGCAACGCCGCTTTGGTCGCCCAGATCCGTACCGGACAGCGCGAAGAGGCTGCAGCCGAGTTGCGCCGCTACCTCGACGGTGCCGAACACGAACTCCTGGTGCACATCGGGGCAATTCCGTAGGGCGTGGGCATGCAGGGGTATGATCCAGCTACGGAGCAGAAATGCCCGCCGCGGCTTCGGCTTCGGCCATCGCAGCACCCAACTGCTCGACGGCGCGGGCGTAGTCCGTCCCCGCGGTGACGCGGCAGCGCTGTGCTTCCTGCAGAGCGCGGACCAAGGCGGCGGTTTGCGGAACGTTGACGTCGCTCATGCCGGGGAAGTCGATGCCCTTGGCGGGATCCAGCTCATACCTTTGCCAGCGAGCCAGGAGGGCGTCGTGACGGGCTGCAGCTTCCGTGAAACCGCTGCGGTTTTGACGCCTCTGCTCCAGTTTCCGGCCGACGACAAATGCGGCAACGGCGGCACCTATGCCGAGGAACAGCATCAAGAGCCCGACGGCGGGCGAGGCCAACGCGGGGATGACGACTGCCGGGACAATCACGACGAGTCCGGCGAAGATGTTCCAGAAGATGGCGTCCGGCTCTTTGACGAGGTCCCGGTCGCGGTGCCCGAGGGGCCCCTGCAAGGCGAGGTGGCCGCCGTCGGGGGCTCCGTGGATGACCCCTTTGCGGACAGCGTTGACCGTAAAGGCCACCGCGCACATGAGCAAAATCGCCCACAGCCCGATCTCCCAGACCGTCAGCTGGATTCCAGTTGTGGCGGGCAATCGGACCACCTCCACGCGAATGCGCACCGCTTTGAATTCAGTATGCGCCGAGGAAGACCTGGAGGCGAGGGCCCGATTTGGGCGTAAGAGCAGGAAGGCAGGTCACCCCGACCGGGGTGACCTGCCTTCCTGCGGAAGTCCGGTTGCTGCTTAAGCGTGGTCCCGCTTGGATGCCTTGGGCGCGTCCCGCTTGGCAGTGGCGTTGGTCTTGGCTTCCTTCGTAGCTTCCTTCTTGACAGCTTCTTCCTTGATGCGCTTTGCCTCGGAGCGTACGGCCGCGTGCGTGGCGCGCTCGACGACGAGCCACTGCGGGGGAGCTGCCAGCAGTTCGGTGATTTCCGCCGTCGTCAGGGGCTCGGTGATTCCGCCGCGGGCGAGGCCGCTGATGGAGATATTCAGCTTCTGTGCCACCACGGGACGCGGGTGCGGACCCGACCGGCGGAGTTCGGCGAGCCACTCCGGGGCATTGGCCTGGAGCTCGGCGAAATCGGCGCGGGTGATTTCCGAATCCTGGAACTCCTGGGGTGTTGCAGGCAGGTAGATGCCAAGTTTCTTGGCAACGGTGGCCGGCTTCATGGACTGGGAGTTTGCAGAGGTCATGGTTCAAGGGTATCCGCCACCGCAGGGAAGTGGCACAGCCGCTGTTCTAGGATGAATCCATGCCGCACATAAGAGTCGCCGGGGCCGCCCGGAAAGTCCTGGTGACGCAAGCCTCGGCGTACCGTAGGCGTTGATGAACTTCAGCGGGATTCCACGGTGGGTTTATGGCCTTGCGGTAGTTGGCGGTTTGTTCGTCCTGTTGCCGCTGGCCGCCATGGTCGCGAAGGTCAATTGGGCACAGTTCATCCCGCTGGTGACCTCCGATTCCTCGCTGACGGCGCTCGGGCTGAGCCTCCGTACCTCCGCCGCGAGCACCGCGCTCTGCGTTGTCCTGGGCATCCCCTTGGCGCTTGTCCTTGCCCGCCGGCCCTTCCGCGGGCAGCGGCTCCTCCGCGCCTTCGTCCTCCTGCCGTTGGTGTTGCCGCCGGTGGTGGGCGGCATTGCGCTGCTCTACACGTTCGGGCGGCAGGGTCTTCTGGGGAAGAGTCTTGAGCTCGCGGGCATCCAGATCGCCTTTTCGACGACGGCGGTCGTCCTGGCCCAGACGTTCGTCGCCCTGCCGTTCCTGGTAGTCAGCCTCGAAGGCGCCTTGCGGACGGCCGGCAACCGCTACGAAGCTGTTGCCGCGACGCTCGGCGCCCGCCCCACCACCATCCTGCGGCGCGTGACCGTACCCATGGTCCTCCCCGGGCTCGCGTCCGGGGCGGTGCTGTCCTTTGCCCGAAGCCTGGGCGAGTTCGGGGCGACACTGACTTTCGCAGGGAGCCTGCAAGGTGTCACTCGGACCCTGCCCCTGGAAATCTACCTGCAGCGCGAGACCGACGCGGACGCCGCCGTCGCCCTTTCACTCGTGCTCGTCGCCGTGGCCGTGATCGTCGTCGGGCTGTCCTACGGGCGTCCGCACCGCGCGGACATTCCCGCGGAAGCGGCCGCATGAGTTTCCACATCGACGCCACGGTCCGCGCCCGCAACCTGGACGTGTCGTTGAGCCTCGGACAGGCGGAAACCGTGGCGATCCTCGGACCCAACGGGGCTGGAAAGTCGACGCTGCTTTCCGTCGCGGCGGGACTCGTGCGGCCGGACGCCGGCTCTGCCCGCCTGGGTGATCAGGTTCTCTTCAACCTCGACGGCGGCAGCCGGGTATGGACCCCTCCGCACCTTCGCGGTACGGCGCTGTTGGCCCAGGAGCCGCTGCTTTTCCCACACCTGAGCGTCTTGGACAACGTGGCTTTCGGCCCGCGTAGCGCAGGGGCTTCCCGGGCGGAATCACGCGAAACTGCGCGGCACTGGCTCGCCGAAGTCGACGCCACGGAGTTCGCCGGGCGGAAGCCCGGGCAGTTGTCCGGGGGACAGGCCCAGCGTGTTGCGGTGGCCCGCGCGCTGGCGGCCAGTCCCGAGTTGCTGCTCCTTGACGAGCCGATGTCCGCGCTGGACATCCACGCCGCCCCGCACTTGCGCCGGCTCCTCAAACGCGTCTTGTCCGGACGTCGCGCCCTGATCATTACCCACGATGTCCTGGATGCCCTCATGCTCGCGGACCGCGTGATCGTCATGGACAAGGGCAGGATTGTGGAGGAAGGCGCCACCCGTGAGGTGTTCCGGCGTCCGCGAAGCCAGTTCGCCGCCGGCCTGGCCGGGGTGAACCTCATGGCGGGCACGGTCACGCAGGACGGACTCAGGACGTTCGCCACCGACGAGCTTCCCGGCCTCCATGTCGCGGGACACCTCGATGACGAAGCGGAACCGGGCCAGCCTGGCGTCGCCGCCTTCCCGCCGTCGGCCGTTTCCATCTTCCTGAACGCCGCCCACGGCAGCCCGCGCAACTCTTTCCCGGTTGCAATCACGGACCTTGAACCGCACGGGGACCACATCAGGGTCCGGGCCGGCGATCTGGCAGCGGACATCACGCCCTCTGCCTCCGCCGAGCTGGGACTGGAACCCGGCTCCCGCGTCTACTTCGTGGTCAAGGCCACGGCGGTCCAGGTGTACGCGTCGTAGCTTGGTCCGGCGCTGCGTTGGCTACCGCGTGCGCGGTACTGTGAACTGGTGCCTTCCGATCAAGAATCCCTGCCCGCCGTCGGCGCCCCCGACCGCTCCGACGCTGAAAACAGCGGTCCCCGGGAGCTCACTTTCGCCTATGTCGCCGGCGTGACGCCCGGGAAATGGATCCGGCGCTGGGAAGAGCGCATGCCCGATGTTCCGCTGCACTCGTTCATGTCCGACGACGGCGCGCAGCTGGAGGTTCTGCGCGATGGTTCCGCGGATCTCAGCTTTGTGCGCTTGCCGGTGGATCGCGATGGACTCCACGTCATTCCGCTCTACGAAGAGCAGCCAGTGGTGGTGGCCCCGAAGGGTCACGAAATCTCGGTGTTCGAAGAGGTGGCGCTGGACGATCTCGCGGAGGAGAACTTCCTGGATGTCGCCGGTATGGGCGGGCCGGAGATGGCCATGCAGGTGGTGGCCTCGGGGGCCGGTCTCGTGATCCTGCCGATGTCTGTTGCCCGGCATTTCAACGTCAAGGACACCGTGGCGCGGCGCCTGACAGGGGCCGAAGGGACGCAGATCGCGCTTGCCTGGCCGAGCGACTCCACCAGCGAGGTCATCGAGGAATTCATTGGCATTGTCCGTGGCCGGACCGCGCAGAGCTCGCGGCAGCCTTCGGCACAGCAAGAGAAGCCCAAGAAGGCACCCAAGCTGGACCGGCGCGGCACCGGCGCCAAAAAGCCGGCGGTGGCTCAGCGCTACGCTCCGAACCCCGACAAGGGCCGGGGCAAGGGCTCCCGCAAGAAAGGAAAGCGGTAGGCAATGGGACTTGGAGCGAAGCCGACCATCCGGGACGTCGCCAAGAGCGCCGGCGTTTCCCTCACTACCGTGTCCTATGTCTTGTCGGGGCGACTCGGTGGCACCACCCGCATCAGCGACGCAACACAAGAGCGTGTCCAAGCCGCGGCCAAGGAACTTGGTTACGTACCGAACCAGGCGGCCCGCGGAATGCGCCGCGGCAAGACCGACCTCGTGGCGATTGCCATCGGAGACCTGGAATGGCCGTGGGACCGGGCCCTGGCAACGGCCGCCGCACGCATTTTGCCCCAGCATGGCTACCAGCCCGTGATCCTCATCGGCGAAGGGTGGCGGCGGTTCATGCTCTCCGGCGGTGCCGACGGCGCCATCATCGGGGCTCTCCCGCCCGGCACCCTTCTTGACCTCACGGTGGGCGAGCTGGCCCGGCGCGGAGTAGCACAAGTCATCATTTCGGACACCATGCAGCCTGCCGGCTTCGATGTCCTGGCACCCGGATCCGCGGGCGGGACCCCGGAACCGGAAGCCCTCGAAGGCGCTATTACCCTGCTCCTCGATCGGCTTGCCGGACGCACCATTGGAGCGGGGACCACGATGGCCGCGCCTTGGGAGTTCAAGACCCCGTAGCACCCAACTAGCTCGCATTTGTTGTCGTTTTGAAGGCTCATAACGACAACAAATGCGAGTCAGTTGGGGGGCGGAGCTGGTTGGGCTCGGGGACGTTAGCCTGCGTTGAGCTTGCCCGCGAGCCGTTCGCGCATCCGGACGCTCGCGGCGTTGAGGCCAATCAGCTCCACCTCCCGGCCGTGCCGGCGGTATTTTTCGGTAACGGAATCCAGTACGGCAACGGTAGAGGCATCCCAGATATGCGAAGCGTGCAGATCGATGACCACGCGATCGATTCCCTCCGAGGAATCCTTCGCATAGTCGAACTGCGTGTAGAGGTCGTTGGAGGAAGCGAAGAACAACTCGCCATCAACCGTGTAGCTCGCCACGGTCCTGCCGTTGAGCTCGACTTCGCTCCGTTCCACCGTGGCGAAATGCGCCACTCGGCGGGCAAACAGCACCATGGCCGTGAGAACGCCGGCTCCTACTCCGATGGCCAGGTTGTGCGTCGCCACCACCACAATCACCGTCACGAGCATGACGCCGGTCTCGGACTTCGGGAGTCGCCTGAGCGTCGTGGGCCGGATCGAATGCCAGTCAAAGGTGATGAGGGAAACGAAGATCATCACAGCCACCAGAGCTGCCATGGGAATCATACCGACCACGTCCCCGAGTACCACCACAAGCACCAGCAGGAACGCTCCGGCCAGGAACGTCGACAGCCGGCTGCGGGCACCCGAACCCTTCACGTTGATCATGGTCTGGCCAATCACGGCGCAGCCGCCCAAGCCACCCAGGAAACCGGTGACGATGTTGGCAATGCCCTGGCCCCATGAGACCCGGGTCTTGTTGGAGCGGGTGTCCGTGATGTCGTCCACGAGCTTGGCCGTCATGAGGGACTCCAGGAGGCCCACGAGCGCCATGGACAAAGCGAACGGGGCAATCGTCTGGAAGGTCTCCCAGGTCAAAGGCACGTTGGGCAGGAAGAAACCGGGAAGGCTGTTGGGGAGTTCGCCCTTGTCATGCACCGTCGGGACGCGGATCCCGGACAGCGCCGTGACGAGGGTGAGGGCGACGACCGCCACCAACGGCGCGGGCACCGCCGTCGTGATTCTGGGCAGACCGAAGACGATCAGTAGACCCACGGCCACAATCGGGTAGACCATCCAGGGAACCCCGATCAGCTCGGGCAACTGGGCCATGAACACCAGAATGGCCAAGGCGTTCACGAATCCGACCATCACCGAACGCGGAATGAAGCGCATGAGCCGCGTGACACCCAGGACCGCCAGGACGATTTGGAAGACCCCGGCCAGGATGACCGTTGCGATCAAGTAGTTGATCCCGTGATCCTTCATGACCGGGGCAATCACGAGCGCGACGGCGCCGGTGGCCGCGGAAATCATGGCGGGCCGGCCACCTACGATCGCCGTGGTGACTCCCATGGTGAAAGACGCGAAGAGCCCGATCCGTGGATCCACGCCGGCGATCACAGAGAACGCGATGGCCTCTGGAATGAGCGCAAGTGCCACCACCAAGCCGGCCAGTGCTTCCGTCTTGAGCCTCCGGGGCGAGCGCAGGGTGAAACGGAGGGACTGGAGCTGCTCGGGTGTCATGGGTCCTTAGCTGTTGGTCAGGCGGTACCGCTCAATCTGCTTGAGACGCCGCTGGAGGCTGTCCCGCCGGGGGTGGGGGGCGACGTCGGGCGCCTCAGCGGTGAGGTCGATGTGTTCAGTGCCGTACTGCCACAGCAGGAGGTCATCCAGGAGGCGGTCCGGTCCAGGGGAGTAACGGTGGTCCAGGGCTTTGCGGACCTCGGTGATCCGGTTGGCGCTGAGGAGTCCGGCGAGTTCCACGGTCTTGTTCAGTCCGTGGGCCGCAAGGAGCTCCGCAGCCCAACCCCAGTCGTCATCAACTTTACGGTCAACGTGCGGAAGCAGCGTGCGCCAAACGTCCCGCACGCGATTGGGGGTGAGGGGCATGGAACCCTCGCCATCGAGATCCCAGTAGCCGCGGACTTCCTCGTAGCGCTCGTGGAGGTCGGCGAAGGCGCTCTCCACGGTTTCGAGCATTGCCGCTGTGGCGGTGAACTGGCGGTCGAAATGCGGCGTCCAGGCGCGCGGATCCTCAGCCTTGAAGCGGATGTCGTGTTCGATCTCGCTCCAGGCGTGCGCAAAGACCGTACGGATCTGGCATTCGAAGAAGTAGCTGCCGTTCGGCGGAATGTCCGGATTGAAGACCTGCTGGTATGCCTTCACGGACTCGTTCTGGATGGTGCGGAGGATAAGGTGGCGGCTCGAGTATCCGTAGGTGCCGGACTCGATGGAGCCGATGTCCTTCTCAAGGTCGCCGCGGCAATCGAAAAGCTGGCGCTGGCGCTTGATCAGGTTGGCAACCGCGGCGTTCTCGGCCGGAAGCTTGGTGATGACGCGCAGCCCCACCATGTCGTTCAGGGTCCGGAACGGGTCGGGGAACTTCAGCACCCGCGGACCCCCCTCCAGGGGCACCTCGGTGCGGGAAATCTTCTCTCGGAAAGATTCGACCGTCTTGGTGCGTCCCGTGACGAAGAGGGGCACGGACTCGCTGTTCTTGAGCATGTCACGCAGGGTCAACAGGACGTCGCGGGTGACGAGTTTCAGGGCAGGACGGACGCGCTCGTAAAGCTCAACGTTCGCCTGTACTGATTCGCGCAGCTGAGGATCCAAGCTGTCCCAATTGCTAGCCATGCCTCCAGCTTACGGGGGAGTGCCGACAGTGAAGCGGAGCCGGACCCGGCCACGCGCCGTCGGGCGCTCCATTGCCTATGTCGGAGCGGAAACCGCGACGGCTCCCGCTCCGCGGCGCTCCTCCGCGATAGGCTCGGCACAAAGGAGGACACGATGAAGCGGCACAAGTACTACTACGGCCAGCACTCCAGCCAATGGGGCGAGCTGTTCGTACCAGATTCGCTGCAGCCACACCGCACTCGACCCGACGGAGTGGTGGTGGTGATCCACGGAGGCTATTGGCGCTCCCAGTACGGCGCGGAACTCGGTGAGCCGATTGCCAGGGACCTCGCTGCGCATGGAATAGCCGCCTGGAACCTTGAATACCGGAGGGCAGGAAACGGTGGCGGCTGGCCGCATACGTTCGAAGATGTACTCGATGGGATCGACCATCTGGGCGAGATTGCCGGCAAGCATGAACTCAATCTGAACAAAGTGGTGGCGCTGGGACACTCCGCAGGCGGCCATCTCGCGGTCTGGGCAGCGGGGCGGGAAAAGCTCTCGAAGATCGGCGCCCCGGACGCCGACCGGCAGCTCCATCGGCATGACAACGGCGCCGCAGTCCGGCTGACCGGCGTCGTGAGCCAATCCGGTCTGCTGAATCTGGCCGACGCCGAGCGGCTCAACCTGAGCAACGGCGCCGTCGACAACCTCATGGGTGGCGACTCGGTGAGATACCCCAAACGGCATATCTATGCGGACCCCATGAGGTCGCTGCCTCTCGCCGTTCCCGTCTTCGCAGTCCACGCCGCATCGGACGAGGATGTCCCGTGCAGCCAGTCCGAGGCTTATGTTGCCGCAGCCACGGCTTCCGGGGGCGCGGCCCAGTTCCTCAAGGTGCCCGGCGACCATTTCGACCTGATCGACCCCAGGGCCGTTGCGTACAAGAAGTGCCGGGAGTTGGTGCAGCGGCTGCTGGTGTGACGGATTGCTGACAAAGTCACCGGCTGTCACCGCGAGACGCGCACCACATCCGCATGGCAGAGTTGTCCCATGCTGACAGTCATAGGTGAGGCGCTGGTTGATGTCGTCCAGCGTTCCTCGGGAGTCGAAGCCCACGTGGGCGGAAGTCCGCTAAACGTTGCCGTGGGTCTGGCCAGGCTGGACCACGCAGTCCAGTTCATCGGCCGCTTCGGCAAGGACGCCTACGGGGAATCGATAGCGGCCCATCTGCGCTCCAGTTCCGTCATGGTTCCGCTGCCGCCGGACGAGAGTCCCACCAGCGTGGCCACCGCCCTGATCGACGACGACGGCGCGGCCAGCTACACCTTCGACCTCGCCTGGGAGCTCCCCGGCCTCGCCGATCGCCTCCCGTTCATGCTTCAGGGGACGTCACTCCTGCACACGGGCTCCATTGCCACCATGTTGGAGCCGGGCGCAGCGGACGTCCTTGCCGCCGTCGAGCATGCCCATCCGAACGCGACGGTTAGCTTCGATCCCAACTGCCGGCCCAGCATCATCAAGGATCGCGACTATGCGCGCGCCCAAGTAGAGCGTTTCGTGGCTCTTGCCGACGTGGTCAAGGCATCCGATGAGGACCTCGAGTGGCTCTATCCCGGCGTCGACGTCTTGGAATCGGCCAGGCGTTGGCTGGGGCTGGGCGGCAGTGGGGGACCCGCCGTCGTGGTGGTCACGCGGGGTGCAGACGGCCCCTGGGGCGTCACGGCCGCGGGCGAGGCCCGGGTGGACGCCCCAAAGGTACAGGTGGCGGATACGGTGGGTGCGGGCGATTCCTTCATGGCCGCTCTGCTCTCGGGGATCGTTGACCGCGGACTGGCAGGGGCCCAAAACCGGGAAGAGCTGCACGCCATGCCCGCCGAAGTGCTCGAAGGGATCCTCAACCATGCGGCGCGCGCCGCGGCAATCACGGTCTCCCGGCCGGGCGCGAACCCGCCCACGCGCGCGGAACTCAATGCCCTGGGCGTCCCGGAGTCCAGTGCAAGCGTCGAAAGGCAGCCATGAGCTACGCCGACCTCCCACAGGTCCCTTCCTTCCATGTCGCGAGCAAGTCGCTCAAGGACGGTGACGCGCTCAGCAGCGCCCAGACGAGCAAGCGCTTTGGCGTGGCCGGCGGCAAGGACGAATCCCCGCAGTTGAGCTGGAACGGAGCCCCGGCGGGCACCAAGGGTTACGTCGTCACCGTCTTCGACCCCGATGCCCCCAGGGCCGGTGGCTACTGGCACTGGGCCGTGGTCAACATACCGGCCGGTACGAACTCCTTGCCGGCCGGTGCCGGCGTTCAGGGCGGCTCGCACTTGCCGGCGGGCGCGTTTCAACTAAAGAACGACGGCGGGTTCCCTGGTTATCTGGGTGCCGCGCCTCCGCCGGGGTATGGCCCGCACCGGTACATCGTGGCCGTGCACGCCGTCGACGTCGAAGAGCTGGGTCTCGACGCCGGTGCCTCCACGGATGCGCTCGTCCGGAAGCTGGCAGCACACACGTTGGGCCGGGCCGTCATCACGGGCCACTTCGAGCGGCGCTAGCTTTGGGGCGAGGTCGACGGCGGCTGCCCCCACGTAGACTGACATAATGCGGCTCGTAGCAAGTGACATTGACGGCACCATCCTCGGCCATGACGGCAAGATCAGCAGCCGCACCATCCGCGCTTTCCATGCCTGCCGTGACGCGGGCATCGAGGTGGTGTTCGTGACAGGGCGGCCGCCGCGCTGGCTTTACCCCCTCCGCGAGCAGATCGGCCACAGCGGGATCGTTATTTGCTCCAACGGGGCCGTGGTGTGGGACCTTGAGGCGGACAAGCTGATTTCGGCCAATGCCTTGAGTATCGACTCCGTGCTGGAGGCCCGCCGGATCATCAAGCAGCTCCGGCCCGACGCCTTGTTCGCGGCCGAAACCCTCACGGGATTCCACCTTGAGCCGGGTTTCGTCGAGAACCCAACCAGTGAGCTCCTGGCCGAGTTCACGCCCGCTCGGTTGGATGAAACGCTCACCGCGGATGACGCCGTCGTGAAGTTCCTTGCGGTGACGCGCAGCGGCACGCCGGATGATTTCCTGGCAAAGGTCCAGCCCGCCGTCGCGCATCTTGTGGAAACCACCCACTCGGCGCCGCGGACCGCACTCCTGGAAATGTCGGCGCCCGGTATCAATAAGGCCGTCACGCTCGCTGAATATGCGGCATCCCGGGGCATCGAGGCCGCTGAGGTGGTGGCTTTCGGTGACATGCCCAACGACGTCGAGATGCTGCGCTGGGCGGGCGACGGGTACGCGATGGCCAGCGGCCACCCGGAGGCGATCAGCGCCGCCGGCCAGCAAGCACCGCATTTCGACGACGACGGCGTGGCCCAGATCCTCGAGGCAAAGCTCGCTTCCCTGCGGGTCTAGTCAGTCCTGTACCGGGCCGGCGCGCACCGGCCGCTAGTTCGGCGCCCGCAGCCCGTGGCTGTGCGCCAGTGCAATGGCCTCTGTTCGTGAACCGACGCCGAGCTTCCTGAAGATATTCCTGACATGGAATTTAACGGTGTTTTCGCTGATGTGCAGCTTGGCGGAGATGGCACGGTTGCGCTGTCCGGCCGCCAACAGTTGAAGAACTTCCATTTCGCGCTCGGCCAGGCCCCATCCACCGATATCGCCCACGGGGGCTGATGGTGGGTCCAGCGGCAGGACCACCTGCACGTCCGCTCCCCAGCCGGCCATGACCTCGACGTTCATCCGGCCATCCAGCGCTGCCACTCTGCTGTTGAGCCGGGCGATGTTGGGCGAATCCGCAGTCAGTTCACCCAGGCCGTCGTCGCGCACATTGATCAGGAGGTTCACGCCGTCGCAGTCCCACTGCACCCGGACACGCCTCACCGCGGGCTGCTCCACGATGGCCAGCACCAGACCCCGCACGATCGCCCGGGCAGCATGCGCGACTTCGCCGGGCAAGGCGCGGCCGTTGACCGGTGGTTCGATGAACTGGACGTCGAGCCCGCTGAAGTGCATGAGTGGCCGCAGGTCCTCCCGCAGCCTTTCAAACGCGGTGGCCACAGGCTCTTCCACGAGATCCGATGTGCGGTCGCTCAACGTCCGCAGATTGACGAGCGAGGTCGCGGCCAGGTCCGTGACGGCCTTGCGGGCCGCGGCATCGTCAAGGGAGCTTGATCGTAGCGCCGCCAACATCGTCTCGAGCGTGGTGGAATGCCTGTCCACGAGTTCAGCAGTGACGCGGAGCCGCTCGGCGGATGCCGCCCGGGATTCCAAGAGGTACGACGGCGGAGCGTCCGCCACCTTCTCCTGGATGCGCCGCGCCGTCAGTTGCCACAGGTAGTCAAGCATCCGCAGCGCCGACTCACGCTCCAGCGGTTCCTCGGGCAGGACCGGCTCAGTCAGGGTCAGCAGCGCACTGGTCTCGGACGTCAAGGCAAGAACCGGAAGCTGGCCTCCGGCGATGGTCGCTTCTCCCTGCCAGGCCTCGCCTTCCGCTACATGGGAGCGCAACTGGTCCAGTTCGGGAATGGAGACACGGCTGATGATGCCTTCCGCCCCGGCCTTCTTCTGGGGCCGGCCAGTGCAGTCTTCGGTGAAAATGACCAGCGCGCTGCTGCCCACGTAGGGCAGCGACGCTTCACGAAGTCGCTCGGCGATACTCATCAACGGGGCGTTCGCGAGTGCGGCAACCGCTTCGAGGAGTGTCCAGGTGCTTGGAGTCATCCCGCCACTGTAGCGCCCCACGTCTCGCGCCTACTACCCAAACGAGTAGCTAAGACTGCCCATGCACAGCGTTACGCCTATCCGTTCAATCCTGAACGATTGATTCAAACGGAGCATTCACCTGAGCAGGAGGTAACGCATGACCACCACCGCCGAGACTGTCCACGCCGCATCGGATGTCGAGCTAAGCCTGGCCCTCGTGGGCAGCGAGATCGCGGAAACGGCCGCTGAAGTGGACCTGCGGCAACTGTCCCGCTTGGCCACGGAAGTCCAGACCGCTGGGAACTCGGCCACCGGCCGGATCTTTGTTGCAGGAGCCGGCCGCAGCGGCCTTGTCCTGCGGATGGCCGCGATGCGGCTGATGCACCTCGGCTTCGACGTGCACATCGCGGGGGACACCACGACGCCGGCCATCCGCTCGGGTGACCTCCTGCTGCTTGCCTCGGGCTCCGGGACGACCTCCGGTGTCGTGCGCGCCGCTGAGACGGCGTCCAAAGCCGGCGCCAGGATCGCCGTGTACACCACGAACGCAACGTCCCCGCTCGCGGAACTGGCCGACGTCGTCGTCATCATTCCTGCGGCGCAGAAGACAGACCACGGGTCCACAGTGTCCCGCCAGTACTCCGGCAGTCTATTCGAGCAGGTCCTCTTCCTCGTTGCCGAAGCAGTGTTCCAGACCCTGTGGGACAACGACGCAACCCCGGCCGAGGAACTCTGGCTCCGCCACGCCAACCTCGAATAGCCCCTGATTCCATCGCACCAACAGCACAACAAACTACGGAAAGAGAACCCCTCCATGAAGCTGCAAGTCGCCATCGACGTCCTCACCACCGAAGCTGCCCTCGAAATTGCGGGCAAGGTGGCCGAATACGTTGACATCATCGAACTCGGCACTCCCCTCGTGAAAAGCGAAGGCCTGTCCGCCGTGACCGCCATCAAGGAAGCCCACCCGGACAAGATCGTGTTCGCCGACCTCAAGACCATGGATGCCGGCGAACTCGAAGCCGACATCGCTTTCAAAGCCGGCGCGGACCTCGTCTCAGTGCTCGGCGGCGCAGACGACTCCACGATCGCGGGTGCAGTCAAGGCAGCCAAGGCCCACAACAAGGGCATCGTGGTGGACCTGATCGGCGTGGCGGACAAAGTGACCCGTGCCAAGGAGGCCCGCGCCCTCGGTGCCAAGTTCATCGAGTTCCACGCCGGCCTCGACGAGCAGGCAAAGCCGGGCTACAACCTGGATGTCCTGCTGAGCGCCGGCGAGGAAGCCCGCGTGCCGTTCTCCGTGGCCGGCGGCGTGAACCTGTCCACGATCGGAGCCGTCCAGCGCGCCGGAGCGGATGTCGCCGTCGTCGGCGGCTCCATTTACGGAGCCGACGACCCCGCGCTGGCCGCGAAGCAACTCCGCGCCGCGATCATCTAGGGATCCCTTTCCGACCGGGCGCTCCCAACTAGCTAACAGTTAATGTCGTTTTCAGGCCTCTAAACGACAACAATTGCTGGCTAGTTGGGAGCGCTCACCCATTACACAGCTTCAGTCCAACTGCCGTTCAACTAGTCCCCGTATGCTCTTGCCGTATTCGATGCCGATCACAGGGGACATGATGGCCAAGAGAAAGACGACGGGGTGGCCCGAGGCCCCCGTTCGCCGCGCAGTGCCGGCCGAACATTGGAAGCAGTTGCGCCGCGGAGACCGCGTGAGCGTCAAGCTCGCGCCGGGGTTTGAGAACCCCGGCCAAGTGGACGCCGTTTCGAGCGACCACAGCGTGGTCTGGGTAAACCTCGACGGCGGCCGCGGCCGCACGCTGGTGCACTGCGGCGACGGCGTGGAGATCGTCCCGCAGGAATCCTGACGGGGTCGCGGGCGGCACGGCCGGGTTACGCTACCCGTGTGAGCTCGCATTTGCCCTTCTTCAGTCGCCCGGACGGACAATCCGCTCCGCTTGCCTTCGCGCACCGCGGGTTTTCGCCGGATGGCTTTGAGAACTCGGCCGCAGCATTCAGGGCCGCGCTTGAGCTTGGCATCACGCATCTTGAAACCGATGCCCGCACCACTGCCGACGGCGTGGTGCTCCTTTTTCACGACGACACCCTCGACCGTGTCACAGATGCCCACGGCCCCATCTCCAGCCTCAGCGCTGCCGAGATTGCCAAGGCTCGCATCGGGGGCCGCGAAGCAATTCCCCACTTGGCAGACGTCCTGACGGAATTCCCCGAGGCGCGGCTGAACGTCGACGTCAAGGATTGGCATACCGTCAAACCCCTCGCCGGAGTCATTGAACAACTCGATGCCCATGACCGGGTGCTGATCGCGAGCTTCTCCGACCGACGTCGTCGGGCGGTCCTGCGCCTGCTCCGCCGCCGCACGGCGTCTTCAGCTGGAATCGCCTGCAACGCTGCCTTTACTCTTTTGGAACCGCTTCTTCCGGACCGCTGGCTGCGGAAGATCCTGCACGACGTCGATGCCCTCCAGGTGCCGGTCCGCTACGGCCCCGTGACGGTAGTGACGCCCGGTTTCCTGCGGCGCGCGCATCGGTTTGGGCTGCAGGTTCACGTCTGGACAGTCAACGATCCCGCCGAGATGGCCAGGCTGCTGGAGATGGGAGTGGACGGCCTGGTCACCGACCGTGCGGATCGTCTGAAGTCGGTGCTGCAGCGCCGGGGCCAGTGGTGGTGAGCGCCCGGGCGCGTGCCGCCAGGAAGTCCCGCTCGGCGTCGTTATCGGTGCGCTCCCGCGCTGCCCGGTAGGCGGCGACAGCTTCGTCGTCACGGCCCAAGCGTCGGAGGAGATCCGCCCGCACGGCGTGGAACAGGTAGTAGTTGCCCAGTTCAAGCACGTCGACGGCGGCAAGCCCCGCGGCGGGTCCTTCCACCTCCGCGAGGGCAATGGCCCTGTTCAAGGCGATCACCGGGGTCGGCTCCATGGCCATGAGTTGCCCGTACAGCGCCAGGATTTGGCGCCAATCCGTGTCCGCGGGTTGTGCGGTATCGCTGTGCACAGCGTTGATGGCAGCTTGCAATTGGTACGGTCCGGGCTGGTTCCTCTTCAGGCATTCCCGCACCAGCAGTTGCCCTTCCGCTATTAGATCGGAGTCCCAGAGGCTGCGGTCCTGGTCCGCGAGGAGCACCAGGCCGCCGTCGGAACTTGTCCGTGCTGTGCGGCGGGCATTTAGCAGAAGCATGAGGGCCAGGAGCCCTTTGGCTTCGGGCTCATCAGGCATGAGTTCCATGATGAGCCGGCCGAGGCGTATAGCCTCGCGGCAGAGGTCTTCGCGCACCAGCCCGGCCCCTGAACTTGCCGCGTAGCCCTCGTTGAAGACCAGGTAGACCACCGCCAGCACCGACTTCAACCGCTCCGGCAGCTCGGCCCCGCTCGGTACCCGGTAGGGGATATGGGCATCGCGGATCTTTCCTTTCGCCCGCACCAGGCGCTGTGCCATGGTTGGCTCGGGGACGATGAAAGCGTGGGCGATTTCGGCGGTGCTGAGCCCGCCCAGGAGCTTGAGTGTCAGGGCCACCTGCGCGGCCCCGTTGAGTGCGGGGTGGCAACACGTAAAGATCAGCCGGAGCTGGTCGTCTTCCACGGTGTCCACATCGATTCCTTCGGGTTCATCGCCGCGTTCATCGCCGTGCAGGAGCGCGGCCCGGGCGAGTTTCTCCCTGCCGGAGGCCTCGCGGCGGAGCCGGTCGATGGCGCGGTTGCGGGCCGTGGTGATGATCCAGCCCGCGGGACTTGGCGGCAGCCCGGCGTCGGGCCAGCGCGCCACGGCCTCGGTGAAGGCATCCTGGACCGCGTCTTCGGCGGCATCGATGCTGCCCAAAACGCGGACCAGGACAGCCACGGAGCGTCCATACTCTTCGCGGAATATTTGTCCGATCTCAGAAATATGGACCATGGGAAACTATTCCCGGTAGCCCGCGAACGGCCGGACCTCGATTGGCAGCGTGGTGGCTTGGGCGGCTTTGCGTCCCCAGCCAAGTGCCACGTCCAGGTCCGGGGCTTCGATCACCCACAGGCCGCCCACGTGTTCCTTGGCCTCGGCGAAGGGGCCGTCCGTGGTGAGTACTTCGCCGTCGTTCACGCGTACCACCGTGGAGGTGCTGGCCGGGTGCAGGCCGCCCGTGAAAACCCAGGCGCCGGCGTCTCGCATTTCCTGGTTCAGGACGTCAAGATCGGCCATGATTTTGTTGAGGACTTCGGGCTCCGGGGCGGGGCCGTCGGGCTGGTAGATGCTGAGCAGATAGCGTGACATGACTGTTCCTCCTTGGGATGTGGCGCCGGCACCTTGCCCGCGTCTCATCCTCTATACGAACGGCGTGAGCTGTTTTCGACATCTCCACGTACGAATCTGCGAAAAGCTTAGCCCCGCTGGCAGGATGGGAGCATGCGCATCCTGATTGCCCCGGACAAGTTCAAAGGTTCCCTCACCGCCGCAGAAGCGGCTTCGGCGATGGCCGAAGGGGCATTGCGCGTGTATCCGGATGCCGTGGTGACGCAGTTTCCCATAGCCGACGGGGGCGAAGGAACACTGGAAGCAGCTGTGGCGGCAGGCTACGAAGAGCGGATCAATGCCGTCGTCGGCCCCATTCTCAAACCGGTGGGCGCTGCGTGGGCCATCCGGCAAAATGCTTTCGGCGGAGCCATCGCGGTGATCGAAACCGCACAGGCGTCCGGATTGGCACACATGGAGCCGACGCCGGAGAACGCCTTGCGCGCCCACAGCTACGGTTGCGGCCAGCTCATCGCCGCGGCCCTCGACGCCGGAGCCACCGAGATTGTGCTCGGGGTGGGCGGTTCCGCGATGTCCGACGGCGGCAGCGGCGCGTTGCGTGCGCTCGGACTCAAGCCCCTGGACGCGGCCGGAAATGTGGTTCCGCTCGGCGGTGGCTCGCTCGCCGACGTCGTGTCCCTCGACGTCTCCGGGCTGGATCCGCGCCTGACCGCGGTTCGGTTCCGGATCGCCGTCGACGTCCAGAATCCCCTCTTCGGCAGCGACGGCGCCGCGCATGTTTTCGGCCCGCAAAAGGGCGCGGACGAGGACGCGGTGGAACTGCTCGACGCCGGCCTGCGCAACTGGGCTTCCCTGCTGCGGGAAGCTGGCGGACACGACGTCAACGTTCCCGGTGCCGGAGCGGCCGGCGGATTCCCGGCGTCGTTCTTGGCCTTCACCCAGGCGACGCTCGAAGGCGGGTTCGCCCTCGTGGCGGGACTGACGGGGCTTCCCGAACAGCTCGGCGGCGCGGACCTGGTGATCACCGGCGAAGGATCCATGGACTCGCAGTCGCTGACAGGCAAGGCACCCATTGCTCTCGCGGATTCGGCCCACGGGCAAGGCATTCCGGTGATTGTGGTGGCCGGCAGGATCCTGGTGACCCCCGAGGAACTAGCCGGCCACGGAGTGGTTGCTGCAGCGCAGTTGCTCGACGTCGCACAACGTCGGGATGGCGTGCCCGACGCCGCGGACGCCATAGCGAACGCCGCCAAGTACCTTGCATGGGCTACGAGCCAGGTGCTTGAAGGGGTCTAAGTTCCGGTCCACCAAGGGACATGCCCCCCGTTGGCAACGAGGAATGGACATAGTGCGAATATGTCCATTCCTGAGTGCCAAGAGGGGGCATGCTCAACTGGGTTACTCGGCATCACCGGGCAGATAATTAACGTACAAAAGCATGGCTCTGACTTCTGCCATGCACCTACGATGCGACGACCCCGCCCGGGACGCCGTCACCGCCTGCCGGGCTGGCAGCCGGCCAGCATGGCAAATCGAATCGAGGAGCACACCATGTCCACCTTGAAAGAGCGGCTGCACGCAGACGTCGTCAGCCATATGAAGGATGGCAACCGCGTCGCCCTGAACGCCACGCGCAACGTCCTGAGTGAGATCGACACCCGTGAGAAGGCCGGACAGGCGCCGATCCACCTGGACGACACCCAGATCACGGCCATGCTGCAAAAGGAGGCTTCCCAGTATCACGAGGTCGCCCGCCTCTACGAGGAGGCCGGAGAGTCCGAGCGGGCCGCCACGGAGATCGCGGATGCCGAGGTAATCGAGGCCTACCTGCCGGAACCACTGACCGCCGAAGAAGTCGAGTCCATTGTTGACGAGACCATCGCCTCACTGAAGGCCGACGGCGTGGAGTTGAGCCTGATGCACATGGGCTACGTCATGAAGCCGGTCACCGAAAAAGTCGCTGGCCGCTTCGACGGCAAGGCTGTCAGTGAGATTGTCCGCGTGCGCCTGTCATAGCTAAGTGTTCGGCGGGGAGGGCTACCCTCCCCGCCGAACTTATGGAAGCCCCTACTTCTGCTTCCCGCTCCTCTTTGCCGCCGCGTTCATCGCTGCCTTCGCCGCCGGCGGCAGCCCTGCCATCTCCATCTCCGGCTCGGCGACCGTCCCGCGCCAACGGGCTATGCCCTTCATGCCGTGGTAGACCACCAAAGCAGCGGCCGAGCCCAGTGCGATGCCCGTGAACTTGAGTTCGCCGATGGTCCACGTGTAATCCGCGATCCCGATAATCAAAGCAACCGCGGCCGTGGTCAGGTTGATGGGGTTGGAGAAGTTGACCTTGTTCTGCACCCAGATCTTCACGCCCAGGACGCCGATCATCCCGTAGAGCATGGTCGCGGCACCGCCGAGCACCCCAGCGGGAACGGTGGCAATCAGTTCGCCGAACTTGGGCGAGAAACTCAGGAGGATGGCGAAGGCACCGGCAACCCAGTAGGCCGCCGTCGAGTAGACCTTCGTGGCTGCCATGACGCCGATGTTCTCGGCGTAGGTGGTGGTGCCTGAGCCGCCGCCGAATCCGGCGAGGACCGTCGCGACACCGTCTGCCATCAACGCGCGGCCGGAGACGTCGTCGAGGTTTCGGCCAGTCATGGCGGCAACGGACTTCACGTGCCCCACGTTCTCGGCCACGAGCACCAAGACAACCGGCACGAACAAGCCCACGACGCCGAGGTGGAACTCGGGAGTCTGGAAGTGCGGCAGGCCGATCCACGAGGCCGAGTCCATCTTGGAGTAGTCCACTTCGCCGCCCGCCATGGCGGTAAGGTAACCCACTACAACGCCAACCAGGATGCTCAAGCGGCCCAGAATGCCGCGGAATAGGACGCTCACCAGGATGATCGTCACCAGCGTCACGAGGGCGGTCACCGGGGCCTTGTCGAAGTTCGCCTTTGCGGCCGGCGCCAAGTTCAGGCCGATCAGGGCGACGATTGCGCCGGTGACAATAGGCGGCATCGTCCGGTTGATCCACTCAGCGCCGAACTTCTGCACTACCGCGCCGACAAGCGCCAGTACGACGCCGGCAAGCACCACTCCGCCCAGCGCGCCGGGAACGCCGAACTGCTGCTGGGACGCCAGGATAGGGGCGATGAAAGCAAAGCTCGAACCAAGGTAGCTGGGTACCCGGCCCTTGGTGATGACCAGGAACAACAGAGTGCCGATGCCGGAAAAGAGCAGTGTGGTGGCCGGTGGCATGCCCGTGATGATGGGCACCAGGAAGGTGGCTCCGAACATCGCAACGACGTGCTGCATGCCGACGCCGATGGTCAACGGCCACGCCAGCCGCTCCTCGGGTGCCACCACGTGTCCCGGCCGGATCGTCTTGCCGTTGCCGTGCAGCTTCCATTTGGTTCCGAGCATGCTCATCGACGGGAGCCTTCCCTGAAGTTGTGATTGTCCGGGTGCAACCTTACCGCCCGGACGACCTGCCGATTCCGCTGTGTGGAACGTCACGTGGCTTCACGGGAAGAGGCGCGGCGAAGTTGAAGTTGCAACCATGGAAAGCATAAGCGCCCGGCCGTCCACGGCTGCGGGCACAGCGAAAGGTACGCGAATGACGATCGCCCACGAAGAAGCAGTGATTGACGCCGCAGCAGTCGACGCCATCTTTGCCGAAGCCCGCACTGCCAACTCCTTTGCCGGTGAGGTCTCCGAGGAGCAGGCGCGGGCCATTTACGAACTGACCAAGTTCGGACCGACGGCGTTCAACTCCCAGCCGCTGCGCGTCACTTACGTCCGTTCGGACGAGGCCCGCGCCAAGCTCGTCGAGACCCTCTCTCCGGGCAACAAGGCCAAGACCGCTTCTGCTCCGCTCGTTGCCGTGCTCTCCTACGACACCGCTTGGCACGAGCAGTGGGACAAGTTCCTCCCGGTCTACTCCGCCCCGAAGGCCATGTACGACGCCAACCCCGAGTTCACCGCAACCACGGGCAACAACAACGCCCACCTGCAGGCCGGCTACTTCATCCTCGCCGTCCGCTCGCTCGGCTTCGCTGCCGGCCCCATGACCGGTGCCGACTTCGCTGCGATCGACACCGAGTTCTTCCCGGCCGGGGACCAGAAGAGCTTCCTCGTGGTCAACATCGGCCAGCCGGGTCCGGACGCGTTCGGCGAAGCCAAGCCGAAGTTCGCCTACGAGGACGTCGTCCGCACCGTCTAACCCTCGCTCACTTTTGACGTCCTTTTCGCCAACGCCCGCTCACTCTTGTGAGCGGGCGTTCGCGCTTATGGCGGTATATCTGAGCGAGCGTCGGTCCGTGAGGCGGTATATCTGAGCGAGCGTTTTCCTCGACCGACCCTCGCTCACTTTTAGGGTCTTTTCCGACAACGCTCGCTCACGTCTGGTGAGTGGGAGCGGCGCTGCGGTGGCAAAATTTCCTTATGCGGAACCTGATTCTGGTGGCGTTCGTCGAAGCCGTGGCTGACGGGCTGGTCTTCCCGCGTAGTGACTGGCCGCTGCACATCACATTGTTGAGGTTCGACGTCGATCCCTCCGATGATGACGACGTCGCCGCGCGCCTCAGCGAGCTCGTCACGGCGCCCGCGATGGGCGCCTTAGGGGCGGATCTCACGGTAGGGCCCGACGCCGGATTCGGTCACCAAGGGTCCATCCCGGTCAGCCTCGTGGAACACCATCCCGTTTTGCAGGGCCTGCACGAGGAGTTGTTCGACGCTGTGGCAAGCGTCGGAGGGCGCGTGGCAACCCCGCGCTACGTCATGGAGCACTACCGCCCGCATATTTCGCATCACGACGGCAAGCGCCCCAAGCCGGGTGACGCCGTCGTGCTCGACCAGATCGCGCTGGTGGACATGGCGCCGGAAGGCAACCACACCATTCGCCGAATCCTCAAGCTGTGGCGCCTCCCGGCGGAGCCAAACTAGCGAGGGCTAGGAGATCACGCCGTCCACGAGCGCCTTGGCCTCTTCCTGGACCTGCTTGAGGTGCTCGGCACCCTTGAAGGACTCGGCGTAGATCTTGTAGACGTCCTCGGTTCCTGACGGGCGGGCCGCGAACCAGGCGTTCTCCGTGACAACCTTGAGGCCGCCGATTGGGGCACCATTGCCCGGAGCCTCGGTCAGCTTGGCGGTGATTTCCTCGCCCGCAAGCGTGGTGGCCGTGACATCCGCGGCGGAGAGCTTGCCGAGCTTGGCCTTCTGCTCACGCGTGGCAGCGGCGTCGATCCGGGCATAGACGGGCGCGCCGAACTGGTCCGTGAGGCCCTTGTACAGCTGGGACGGCGACTTGCCGGTGACCGCCGTGATCTCCGATGCCAGGAGGGCCAGCAGGATGCCGTCCTTGTCGGTGGTCCAGACGCTTCCGTCGCGCTTGTTGAACGAGGCGCCCGCGGATTCTTCGCCACCGAAGGCGCCCTCGCCGGAGAGCAGGCCGGGGACGAACCACTTGAAGCCCACGGGAACTTCCACGAGCTTGCGGCCTAGTCCAGCGGCTACGCGGTCAATGATGGACGATGAGACGAGGGTCTTGCCGACCACGGACTCCGGGTTCCAGCCTGTGCGGTTGCGGTAAAGGTAGTCGATCGCGACGGCGAGGTAGTGGTTCGGGTTCATCAAGCCGCCCTGCCCGTCAACAAAGGGCGTCACGATGCCGTGGCGGTCGGCGTCGGCGTCGTTTCCGGTAGCGACGTCGAAGGCACCGGTGCCGGCCGAAGCGCTGTCGGACATGCGCTTGATGAGTGAGGCCATGGCCGACGGCGAGGAGCAGTCCATGCGGATCTTCTCATCCCAGTCGAGGGTCATGAAAGCCCACTGCGGGTCCACGGTGGGGTTGACCACGGTCAGGTCGAGCTGGTGACGCTCGCCGATTTCACCCCAGTAGTCCACGGAGGCGCCGCCCATGGGGTCCGCGCCGATGCGGACGCCCGCCGTGCGGATCGCATCGAGATCCAGGACGGATGGGAGGTCGTCCACGTAGCTGCTCAGGAAATCGAACTTGCCCGTGCCATCCGCTTTGAGGGCGTCGTTCAAAGGAATCCGCTTGACGCCGCGCAGGCCGTTTTCCAGGAGCTCGTTGGCGCGGTTGGCGATCCAGCCGGTGGCGTCCGTGTCGGCAGGGCCGCCGTGCGGGGGGTTGTACTTGAAGCCACCGTCGGCCGGAGGGTTGTGGCTCGGGGTCACCACGATGCCGTCCGCCTGGGGCTGGCCGGGGCCGGCTTCGTTGTTGTACTTGAGGATCGCGTGGCTCAGGGCCGGGGTGGGCGTGTAGCCGTGCCGCGCGTCGATCAGTACGTTGACGCCGTTGGCGGCGAGGACTTCAAGGGCAGAATTCTGCGCTGGTTCGCTGAGTCCGTGGGTGTCCTTGGCCAGGAAGAGAGGTCCGGTAATGCCCTGCCCGGTGCGGTATTCCACGATCGCCTGGGTGATGGCGAGGATATGCCCTTCATTGAATGAGGCCTTGAGGCTCGACCCCCGATGCCCGGAGGTGCCGAAGGCAACGCGCTGCGCGGGATCACTCAGATCCGGCGTCACGTCGTAGTACGCGTCAAGAAGAGCGGTGATGTCTACAAGGTCCTGGGGAAGGGCAACAGTGCCCGCACGGCTAGCCATTGACCCAGCATGCCAGACCGTCCGGTGCGCATGAAGAGAAAACCCACTATTGCGGTACCTGTGACTTCGTATTTCCGCTTGACCGACGAAGATTCACTGCCCGTTTACCGGAGTGCGGCATGGGCTTGGGGAGCTGGGGCACCGGAGCTTATGTGCGCCTTCGCTCGGCGGTAGGCTGGGCACAAAGACTCGCAAGGGGGATTTACCGTGACCGACCAGCCAGCCAAACCCGAGAACGCTCCCGAGGGTGACGAACCGCCCAAGGGCTACGAACCGCCGTCGTACATTCCGCCCGCACCCCAACCCGGCGAAATCCCGTACGGCGAGCAGCCGTTTGCCTCGCCGACGGCTTCTGGACCCTACGGCCAGCCACAGCCGCAAGCGCAGCAGCCGCAGGAACCGTATGGCCAGCCCCAGGGCGGTCCGGCTCAATTTGGCCAGCCGGCCTACGGACAGCAGCCGGCCGGCCCCTACGGACAGCCCGCTTCGCCGTATGGGCAACCTCCCCAGGGCCAGCCCGCGTACGGGCAGCCGGCCAGCCCTTACGGACAGCCCGCTTACTATGGCATGCCCGTCGAGCCCAAGGGCCTGAGTATTGCGAGCATGTGCTGCGGGATCGCGGTATTCGTGGGCCTTGGCATCTTCGTCCTGCCCCAGATTGCCGCCGTGATCCTCGGCCACATGGCCCTCAAGAAGGAACCGGCCGGCAAAGGCATGGCCATTGCGGGCCTAGTCATGGGGTACCTCGGCATTGTTGGCGTGATCATATTCTGGGTCTTTATCGCGATTTTTGCTGCGACCGCTTCGCGTTACAACTACAACTACTAGCAAAAACGACGGCGGCCGGTGCGTCTGGCGGTAACCCGCCCAACGCACCGGCCGCCGTCGCGGTTTAAGTCGGCTACGTGACTAACGCACGCCGCCCATCAATTTCTTGATGGCGGGCGAGCCGGCTGCCAAGGCCACGGCGATGACCACGGCCGTGCCGCCGACGCCCAGGAAGTACGGCAGTTCGTTGTCGGGGTTGTACAGTCCGGCCAGGATGCCGGCCAGCGCGGTGCCGAGAGACACCGAGAGGAAGAACAGGGCCACCATCTGGGTGTGGAAGGCCTTGGGGGCCAGCTTGGTGCTCACGGACAGGCCGATGGGGGACAGGAACAACTCGGCCAAGGTGAAGAGGAAGAGGATTCCCACAAGCACCAGCAGCGGGGTCTTTCCGGCCCCGGTCAGGGGGATGAAGGCCAGGAACGCAAGGCCCATGATGAAGAGTCCGGCAGCGAACTTGATGGCGGATCCTGGCTGCTTCGGACCAAGTTTTGTCCACAGGGCAGCCATGACGCCTGCGAAGACGATGATGAATACGGGGTTGATGGACTGTACCCAGGCTGCTGGCATTTCCCAGCCGAAGAGGTTGCGGTCCAGTTTTTCCTCCGAGTACACGGCAATGAACGTGAACTGCTGCTGGAAGAGTGCCCAGAACGCTGCCGACGCGATGTACAGGGGAATGAACGCGACAACACGCTTGCGCTCAAACGGCGTGACCTTCTTGCTCCTGAAGATCAGCGTGAAATAGATCAGCGAGGCGACAATGGCTGCGTAAGCCATGCTGCGGGCCAGGTTGCCGGGGTTGACCACACCGGTCATCAGCAGCCCGGCGATCACGACGGCGATGCCGAGGAAGATGAGCCCGTAACGGCTCCGCTGTGCGGAGGGAAGGGGGTTCGGGACGCGGTGGGCTTCTTCTGGGAGCTTGTTTCGGCCCAGTGCATAGATGACGAGGCCGATCGCCATGCCGATTGCGGCTGCGCCGAAGCCCCAGTGGAAGCCGTTGCTTTCCTGCAGCCAGCCGGTAACGAGCGGTCCGATGAGGGCGCCGAGGTTGATGCCCATGTAGAAGATGGAGAAGCCGGCGTCACGCCGTTCGTCCTTCTCCCCATAAAGCGTGCCGACCAGTGCTGTTGCGTTGGCTTTGAGGCCGCCGGATCCGATACCCACCAGCACCAGGCCTGCCACCAGGCCCGGGATCCCGGGCAGGAGGGCAAGAGCGATGTGGCCGGCCATGATCATGATGGCGGAACCGAAAAGTACCCGTTCGGAGCCGAAAAGCCGGTCCGCCAACCATGCGCCGAGGATCGTGGAGAGGTATACACCTCCGCCGTACGCGCCAACCAGTCCGGCGGCGAGCGATTTGTCGATCGAGAGTCCGCCGTGGTCCGCAGTGAAGTACATGTAGTAAAGCAGGATTCCCTGCATGCCGTAGAAGGAGAATCGTTCCCACATTTCTACGGAGAAGAGGCTGGCCAGCATCTTTGGGTGGCCGAAAAATGACGTATCGCCCGCGTTTTTGGCGGGCGTCCGCGTGTCTAGAGTTGTGCTCATCTAATCCATGGTGACATTGACTGAGCGCATTGTCATATCATTTAGGTGCCTAGGGCAACTATTCGCCGGGGTGGAGCGCTGGTTTTTGCTGCCGCTCAAGCTGCCTTGCGAGCCGCAGGAGCAGGAGCTCGGATCCCTGTTTTCCGATGAGCTGGATTCCCATCGGAAACCCCGTTCCAGGCGTTGGGCCGGTCCAATGAACGGGCACGGTGATCGCCGGCAGTCCGCACACGTTCACCATGGAGGACCAGGGCGCAAACTCGCATTGCTTGCGGTAGTCGTCGTCTGCGTCGCCGGGCCAATCGGGGGCCGGCCATTGCTCGCCTCCGGGCATTGTCCCGGTGAACCAGCCCACGGGCCGTGGCGTCTGTGCCAGCGACGGCGTCAGGACGAGGTCCCACTGGGCGTACTGGGCGACGGTGTCGTGGGTGAACTGCCGCAGGAAGCCGAGCGCTTCGTTGACCTTACCCGCGCTCCGCTGTTGCGCCCGACGCCGGAAGGTCCGGGTCAGCGGGGTCAGCAGGGCTTCGCGCTGGGGCAGGATCCGGGCGCTCCCGACGCCGGCGGTCCAGGCGGTCGTGAACGCTTCCGGATAGCGATTGTCGTAGCGGATCTCGGCGTCGAGCACCGAATGGCCCGCTTCCGTCAGCAGTTCGATGCCCCTGGCGAGGGCACCCAGGGCTTCTTGCTCCGGGGCGAAGGGGAAGGTGGCGGACCACGGGCTGTCCAGGCTCGCGCCGATGCGCAGGGCCGCGGGCGCTTCCTCCAGGCCCGCGAGGTAGCCCCCTTCCGGCCGGATTCCGTGCGGGACGAGGGCATCCATCATGAGCGCAGCGTCCGCGGCGGAGCGCGCCAAGGGACCGGCCACCACGAGTCGTGCCGCGTCCCCGACGCTTTCCCCGGCCGGCACCAAGCCCCGGCCCGGCTTCAGCCCCAGCAGCCCACATGCCGCAGCGGGAATACGTATCGACCCGCCGCCGTCGCTCCCGGGCGCGAAGGGAACCAAGGCCGCCGCAACCGCGGCAGCGCTGCCTCCCGAAGACCCGCCGGAGCTGCGGCTCAATGCGTGTGGATTGCGCGACGGCGGTGCGATGCGGTTTTCGCTATAAGCCGTGAGTCCGAACTCCGGAACCTGAGTCTTGCCCAGTGAGATGGCACCGGCGCCTTTAAGTGTCGCGGCAAGGGCTCCGTCCTCCGGAGCAGGCTTACGGTCCAGGGCACCACTGCCGTGAGTGGTCACGACTCCCGCAACATCGCTGAGGTCTTTGAAAGCCAGCGGCACACCGTGCAGGAGGGGAAGCTCGGGACCTCCGTTGCGCCGGCGAACGTACGCTGCGTCAGCGGCTCGGGCATCGAGCATGGCCTGGTCTGGCGTCACCGTGACGAAGGCGCCCAGCGTATGGTTCAGCTGGCCGATCCTCGCAAGGAAGTGTTCCGTCACCTCAGCTGCAGAGAGCTGACCGGCGGCCAGGGCTTGGCGCAACTCGACCGCGCCGAGTTCGTGGATATCAGCCAAGGAATCGGGACTCCAAACGCTCCTCCACGGCAACGGGAACGGCGTCGGCCGAATCGCCGGGTACCGCGGTGACGCGATAAGCAGCCTTGCCCCTGACTTCGGCAACCACGTCCACAAGTTCCGTGCCCTTGTAAACGAGCCCGACGCCGTCGTCGGTGCAGTGCGTTTCGCCCAGCACACCCTCTGCCACCAACCGGTGAACCAGCGGGCGGCGGCCCGGTTCGGAGTCATAGTGGACACCATTGGCGTAGGGGAGGAAGCCCAGTCCGTTGGTCACTGCGCGCAACTCAGGGCCGTAGGAATCCGTGGTGCCGCCTTCGAACCAACAAATCGAGCCCGCGGACACTCCGGCCAGCACCACACCCTGTTCCCAGACGCGCCTCAGAATTCCGTCCAGTCCATGCGCACGCCACACGGCCAGCATATTGACCACGGAGCCACCGTTGACCCACACCACGTCCTGTTCCAAAAGGTACGCCTCGGGATCGCTGTAATTAGGCATAGTGAAAAGGTTGAGGTGGCTGAAATCGAAGCCCGAAACCCGTGCGGCTTGGTCCAATTCCGCGGCGAACCAACGCTGGTCACCGGAAGCTGTGCCGATATGCGCAACTCGCGGCGCGCGTCCGGCGACTCCGGAGAGTTCGACGGCATGGTGAACCAGGAGGTCGAACTCCATCCTGGTGCGATGACCGGACTTATAGCCGCCGGAGGTTGCCAGGATAGTGGTCTCGCGAGCAGCCATGGTGCCTCCTCCCTGCCTTGAGCGGTCTCGATCGCCACAACGGCGAACATTTAGCGCCAACACTAGTGCCGCGGCGGCGGAGTGAGGAAGTAGCGTAACCTGCCGCGAGGGTTCCCTTGCCGTAGCGAAGCGAGGTAAGGGTAGCCGGCGCGTACTAGGCTTGATTGGAGATCTGAATCAACTGGAAGGGACCCACGTGAGCGATTTCGAGACCGTGCCTGTCGGCGATGTTCCGGCGGACGCGAAAATCCTGGATGTCCGGGAGGATTACGAATGGGTAGCGGGCCACGCCGAGGGTGCATTGCATATTCCCCTTGACCAGATCCCGGCCCGGCTTGACGAACTTGACCCTGACGATGACCTGTATGTCATCTGCCGCACGGGCGGACGGTCCTATCGGGCGGTTCAGTGGCTGGTGGGGCAGGGCTACACCGCCACCAACATCGCCGGAGGCATGGACATGTGGTTCGAGTCCGGCCGCCCGATGGTTTCGGAGAACGGCCTCAAGCCGGTTGTCCTCTAGTCGCGACGCATAACACCTAAGGAATATTCAATGTCGGCGTCCGCGCTCACCTACACCTTCCTCGGTCCGGAAGGCACCTTCACCGAGGCTGCCCTCCTGCAGGTCCCCGGCGCGGCCGATGCCAACAGGGTGCCTTGCACCAATGTGAACACGGCATTGGAAAGGGTTCGCCAAGGCGAGGCGGATGCGGCCATGGTGCCGATCGAGAATTCGGTGGAGGGCGGCGTGACCGCCACCCTGGATGCTATTGCCACCGGAACCGAACTGCGGATCATCCGTGAAGCCCTCGTTCCCATCACGTTCGTGCTGGTTGCCCGGCCTGGAGTTAAGATCTCGGACATCCGCCGGATATCCACCCACGGCCATGCCTGGGCCCAGTGCCGGCTGTGGGTCGACGAAAATATCCCGAATGCGGAATACGTGCCGGGCTCCTCCACGGCGGCAGCCGCCGTCGGGCTTCTCGAAGGCGAGGCGCACTATGACGCCGCCATCTGCGCCCCCCTTGTCGCGGCTGAACGGCCCGGCCTGAATATCCTCGCAGAGAACATCGGCGACAACCCCGGCGCAGTTACCCGCTTCGTCCTCGTCAGCCGTCCCGGTGCACTGACTGAACGCACCGGCGCGGACAAGACCACCGTCGTCGTGCCCCTTCCCGAAGACCGTCCAGGCGCCCTGATGGAAATCCTGGACCAGTTTGCCACCCGCGGAGTCAACCTCAGCCGCATCGAGTCCCGGCCTACCGGCCAGTATCTGGGTCACTACTTCTTCAGTATCGACGCCGACGGCCATGCCTCGGACGCCCGGGTAGCCGATGCTTTGGCGGGCTTGCACCGGATCAGCCCGGCCACCCGCTTCCTGGGGTCCTATGCACGGGCGGACGAGCAGAAAGCCTTGGTTGCTCCGCATACCTCCGACGCCGCGTTCGCATCCGCACATGCCTGGGTTCGGGGCATTCTGGGTGGGGAACCGGGCGCTTGACCGGCCCGAATCCGCTCCGCAAAGCGTTGGATAATTGACTCTTCAACCCCTATCGCGTGGATAAAACTGTGCGTATGCTTGCTTGATCCACAATTGATGGACGCATGCCCCTAACGGAGGGAGCGGGCCATGTCAGGAAATAGCAATGACACCAGCGGCCAGGGAATGATCGTCAACCCCAAGCCCAAGGCGGACAACCAGGACTGGGACGGCGACGACGCCGACCGGGCCGATCGGCTGCGCTTTGAGGAAGAACAGGCTATGATTCGCGAGCAATCGGAAGCGCGCGCGGCCGCCAAAGCCTTGGCAGAACACAAGTTGGCAGAACGCAAGTTGGCAGAACAAAAAGCAACGGAAGCGGCGAAGAACGCCAAATAGCGCGTTGCGCTATCGCACGCGCACCGCTTATTGCACGCGTACCAGGAGAGAACGCGGCTCCACCTTGACGGTGACTTTTGTGGCTTCGCCCGAGGGATCACCGTCAAGTTGCGTGGCCATCGGTTCGCTGCTGCTGATGACCACCTTGCCCGAACGGTAGTAATTCATGACCGGCAGGTTCCGGTTGTGCTTGAACAAGATTTTGGCGTACACCGCGATCCAGCCGATGGCGCTGCGGGGGCTCATGACCACAACGTCCAGGACGCCGTCGTCGATCATCGCCCCGGGGATGAAGTCGATGCCCCCTGGAATCAGGCCGCAGTTGGCGAACAGGACGCTTCGGATTTTCCGGGATTGCTCGGGCTCGTCGTCCATTGCAATGGAGACCCTTTTGCGCCGACCCGGTAGGTGGCGGACGCCCGCCTCGGTGTAGGCCAGCCAGCCGACTGCCTTCTTGAGGCCGTCATTGGTATCGCCCACAACCTCGGCATCCAGTCCCATGCCCGCGATCACCAGGAAAGCATGCTCGGAAGAGGCGCCTGTCCGCTCGTTGTGGATCGCCATTCGGGCGGTGTCGATGTAGCGCTGGTGACCGAAGAGCGCTGTGTGGACGTTGCCCCGCAGATCGTTGACATCCAGATTCACGTTGCGTGCCAGCAGGTTTCCGGTTCCGAGGGGAATCAAGCCCATCGCGACGTCGGTGTGCGCGAGGGTCTCTGCCACGACGCGCACGGTACCGTCGCCGCCGCCGACGAGTACGACGTCGGGCCTATACGCGAGTGCCGCCTTGGTCTGCGAATGGCCAGGGTCCTCCGCGGTGGTGTCGAAGAAACGGGGTTCGTCCCAGCCCGCAAGATGGCAGGCTTCCCGGATGATCCTCCGCGCGTCCTCGGCCTTCGCCTTCACCGGATTGAGGATCACGGCCACCCTTTGCAAGCCGGCTTCGGGCTTGTGAGCGTCTTCGCGCACAGCGCTGCGGGTATGCCTGGCCCTGAGGCGGCGCACGCCCCACCAACTGGAGACGGCGAAGACCACGCCCCCAGCCAGAATCACGTACAGGATCCAGTCGCTCATGGTGCTTCAACCCTATCCCGCTACAGGTGCGGCCGTGCACGGCGGCAGGGGGTGCCTGCCGCCGTCGGGCGCTGGCCGCGGAGCTGCTCGCTCATTCGATACTCTTGTCTGGTGATCGACGTAAAAGACCTCAGCGAAAACCCGGACAAGTTCCGTGCCAGCCAGCGCGCCCGCGGCGCCGACGAGTCCGTGGTGGACGCGATCATTTCCGCCGATGCAGACCGCCGCGCGGCACTGATCCGCTACGAAAACCTCCGTGCGGAGCAGAACGTCTTCGGCAAGAAGGTGGCACAGGCCAAGGGCGAGGAAAAGCAGGCGCTGTTGGCCGAGGTCAAGGAACTGGCCAACTCGGTCAAGGCCGCCTCTGCCGAAGCCGACGCCGCGCAGGCCAAGCAGGAAGAGCTGCTCCGTGTCATCCCCAACCTGATTGTGGACGGTGTGCCCGAGGGTGGCGAGGACGACTTCGTGGTGGTCAAGACGGTCGGGACACCACGCGAATTCCCTGATTTCGAGCCACGGGACCACCTGGAAATCGGCGAACTCATCGGCGCGATCGACATGGAACGCGGCGCCAAGGTGTCCGGTGCGCGCTTCTACTTCCTCCGCGGCGTCGGTGCCCGCCTGGAGATGGCACTGCTGCAGATGGCCATGGACCAAGCCATCGAGGCCGGCTTCGTACCGATGATCACCCCCACTTTGGTGCGTCCGGAGATCATGCAGGGCACCGGTTTCGATGTAAAGCACGACGCCGAGATCTACCGTCTCGCCGAAGACGACCTCTACCTCGTGGGAACCTCGGAAGTGGCCCTCGCCGGCTACCACTCGGACGAGATCCTGGACCTTTCCGCCGGCCCCATCCGCTACGCCGGGCAGAGTTCCTGCTACCGCCGCGAAGCCGGTTCGCACGGCAAGGACACCCGCGGCATCATCCGCGTCCACCAGTTCAACAAGGTAGAGATGTTCATCTACACCACGGTTGAAGAAGCCGCTGCCGAGCACGAGCGACTCCTGGCCTGGGAAGAGGAAATGCTGGCCAAGGTCGAGCTCCCGTACCGCGTGATCGACACCGCGGCGGGCGATCTCGGCATGTCCGCGGCCCGGAAGTTCGACTGCGAAGCCTGGGTCCCCACCCAGAACGCATACCGCGAACTCACCTCTACGTCCAACTGCACCACCTTCCAGGCCCGCCGCCTCAACATCCGTGAGCGGGCGGTCAATGAGGACGGCGTAGCAAAAGGCACCCGCGCCGTCGCGACCCTGAATGGCACGCTGGCCACTACCCGCTGGATCGTGGCCATCCTGGAGCACCACCAGAACCCCGATGGCTCGGTCAACGTCCCCAAGGCACTCCAGAAGTACATCGGCGGCCTTGAGGTCCTGCCCGTTCTGTAGCCCCGGTAGGCGGTACGCACTCGTCCTCCACAGCCCGGCTTTGTCCACATAGAGCCAAAGCACGGCTGACGCTGCGGAACGATCCATGGATAGTAATTCCATGGACATCCCTCCGCAGCTCATTGTCTCCGCCGAGCGGCTGGCTCTCACCGGCTCCACAGCTGTGATTCACCGGCCGTTCAGGGCAGGCCGCCTCGTCCGGCTGAGGCGCGGGTACTACGTGAAAACCTCCACCTGGGTGGAAGCGACACCTGCCCAGAGGTTCGAGTGGTCCGCAGCGGCGGTCGGTCTGGCATTCGACCAGCCGGTCTTTTGCGGTGAGTCCGCGGCTGTCGTGCTCGGCGTCCCGACACTTCGCCCCCCGGAGTTCGTCGATCTAGCTACTTCCTCGGAGCGAATCACGGGACGGCGGCCAGCAACGTTTGTGGTCCACGGAAACAGCGCGCTTGCCGAAAAGGCCCGGAATGCAGGCAACCATCCCATGCGGTACGTCCTTCGACGCGACGCGCAGGCCGTGGTTTCCGGCCATTTTTCGTGCACGAGTCCGGTGCAGACTGCCATGGATGTCATGTGTACCTCGTCCTTCAGCCGCGCGCTGGTTGTAGCTGACGGAATCGCACGAATGCTGTGGCAACAGGGTCTGCTAGGGCAAGGTGCTTGCTTGATCGAACACCCTGGGATCGCCTTGGCACTGGACGGCATCGTGGCTGATGCCACCAAGCACCGGGCAGTCCGCATCGCGAGTTTGGCCCACACGAAGGCCGAATCAGTCGGGGAGTCGTTCAGCAGGGCTGTCATAGAACTGCTGGGCTTTGAGCAACCGCTCCAACAGCACACGATTGTTGACTCCGGCCAGTTCGTTGCCAGAACCGATTTCTGGTGGCCGGAGGAATTGATCGCGGGCGAATTCGATGGCAAGCAAAAGTACGCGGACGAGGACATGCGGGGGGATTGGAGCCCGGAAGAGGTCGTGTATCAGGAGAAGCTACGTGAGGACAGCATCCGTGCCTTGGGGTTCACCGTCGTCAGGTGGAATTGGGCGGATCTGGAGCAGCCAGGCCGTCTTCGGCAGAAGCTCCTCCGCGCCGGACTACGGCCTCGGAGCCGACCCCGGCTCTAGTTTCAGATCCCCTGTCCACAAGCGCCCGAATGGGAAACAGGCTGCGGGATGGGGCTGCGGAATGGGAAATGGGCCGCGTGCCAGGTACCGCCCAGGCCTCGCGCCAGAGCCTCAGGTTAACACTCACACTGTGGACAAACCTGGGAGTATTCACCGCGTGTTAATCCGTTGCTGTGTCCTGCGTCCTAGCTGGTGCCGGGTGAGGTCTGCTTCACTGGAGGCATGACTATTTTGACTGGTACCTCAGTCGCTGGCATCGATGACCAGCGGAATTTGAATCACAAACTCATGATCGCGTTGGACGTCGACGGAACCCTCGTGGATCACGATGGCCACATGTCGCCAAGTGTCCGCGACGCCGCAAGGGCAGTCGTCGCCCACGGACATGACGTCCTGATCGCCACCGGCCGCTCGCTGAACGCCACCTTGCCCATCATTGAGCAGATCGGACTGGATCGCGGGTATGCCGTGTGCTGCAACGGCGGCGTCACGTTGCGGCTCGACCCCCAGCTGGACACAGGCTACGAGATCATTCACAAAGCCACTTTCGATCCCGCCCCGGCGCTGATGGCTCTTCGCGAGCAGCTTCCGTCCGCCAAGTACGCGCTCGAGGACGAGGACGGGAACTTCCTCTCCACCGAGCGGTTCCAGGACGCCAGCTTCGGCGTTGAGGCAATCGGCGTCGACTTCCAGACGATGCTCGATGCCACTGCGGTGCGTGTCGTGGTCTTCAGCAGCGAGAACACGGCTGAAGAATTTTCCACGGCCATTCGCAAGATCGGGCTGTCCGGGGTCACCTACTCGGTGGGCTGGACGGCCTGGCTGGATATCGCCGCCGCCGGGGTCACCAAGGCCAGCGCCTTGGAGCAGTTGCGCCAGCGGCTCGGCACCCACCCCCGCCACACGGTGGCAGTGGGGGACGGCCGCAATGACATCGAGATGCTCAGCTGGGCCGGGCGCGGTGTCGCCATGGGCCAGGCGCCTGAGGAAGTCATCGCCGTCGCGGATGAGGTTACCGCTTCGGTGTACGACGACGGTGCGGCCCTCATCCTGCGTCGCTTGGTGTAACAGCCCCCAGCGGGGCCGGCCGCGGACGCTCACCGCAGCTCAGGCGGCGTCGGAGACCACAGTGATGATACGCCGCAGGCTCATCGCGACCGACGCGGTGGCGTTAACGGACGCGCCGCCTGGACAGCTGTCCGCACCGCGGTCGCGGTACGTGCGAGCTCGCCGCTGCGGCTTGCCCATTCTTCATGGTTCGGTGGCCAGGATTCCGTCATGGCGCTGGCCATGTCCCTGAGTTGCTTGGACAGTGCCCGTTGGTGTCCGTCGATGGCAGGATCGATGCCTTCGAGATGCAGGGGCGGAAAGACCAGCCAGTTCACCGCGAAACCGACTGCCACTCCCATGCCCATTTGCAGGACGTATGCGAAAGAGAATCCCTGCGCATTCGAATAACCCAGGACCAGCACGAACAACGCCGCCATGGGAACCCACTCGGAGGCGCTTCCAAGCCTTGGCAGACCGCCGATAACCACGCCCAGACCGACGACGACGGCCACCGCCAGTACGTTCGGGGCCGTGACTGTGGTCACTGCGAAGGCCATGGCAATGCCCGATGCGAGTCCCAGCAGGCTTTGCAGCCCGTGCTTGGCGGAAGCCGCAACGGTGGGGTGCATGCTGACCAAGACGCCCAAGGGCGCGTAGTAGGGATAGGAGGCGGCCGTCCCAGGCATAAACGGCGCGAGGTACCAAGCCAACCCGGCCGCGACGGCCGTCTTTGCGGCAAACAGGAGTCGGTGGCCTGTGACGGCCTGCCTGAGCGCGGGAAGAAGCCGCCCAAGCTTTGGCTTGGAGATCATGGACTCAAGGTAGGCCGGGAGGAATGGTGTGTCGAGGACGATATGGCCGAAGGCGTGCCGACGCAGTCAGTAAACCTCGAGGATCAACTGCAGCAAGCGGGCTGCGGCCGGCCTGGCAGCGTGCTCCTCCACCCATTGGGCGCGGGCCAGGGCCTTACTTACGGCTTGGGTGCTGATCCCCAGTTCCTGGGCCACGGTCTTCTGTTGTCCACGCACGCCCGGCGTCAGCAAGTCCAGGACGCGCCACTCAGCAACGCTCCGATGCTGCACAATGTGCCCTAGGAGCCGCAGTACTGCCTCCGATTCGGCAGCGAGGGCAGCGATCGGCCCCTCGACGGCCACAGGGACCCGCTCTTTGCCATTCCGCAAGCGGTCCACGGCGCGGCGTGCATAGACCAGGCCGTGTCCGGAGGCGTCCTTGATTTGCTTGGGCAGGGGTTCGTTGACGGGTCCGACGCCGATTCCCACATACCACTGTCCGCTCCGCAGGGCGATGAGCGCTGAATCCACGGCCTGATGCGGGAATTCCACGATGCCCTGGACTTCGTCCTCCACCGAGCGGTCAAAGTCCAAGCACGCAGGGATATGGCGCAAGTCTTTGAGCAGCTGCGGTACGAGGTCCCCGTTGCCGCGGCTGTCGCGTTGGTTGATGGTCAGCGTGAACATGGTGGATCAAACATTACCGGCAGGTAGTTGACTTTCAAGCGGTTAATTCAGAGCGAACTGCTCGTTACGACGGCGGGTGCCCGGCGATTGCGAGCCGATCCGTTCCGCGTCGGGGCCAACCGATTAACGAACGACGGCGGCGGGGGGGGGAGGGCAGTGTAAAGGGCACCCACCGAAGCGGCCCCGGAAACGTGCGGGTCTGCTCAGCCGACGCAATACCGGGGAGCACCCCGTGGAACAGCGAG